>PBBE01000021.1 GCA_002716485.1 Actinomycetota bacterium | reverse complement strand
TGTCAATCCTGATCGATATGAAGTGCTTTTAGCAGAGTTAAAAAAAGGGCAGGGGCGTTTAACTCAACAAACACGGCAAGAATTAGCTGTAGAAGCGTTTCAGCATACGGCACGATATGATGCCATTATTGCCAATTATTTAGGGCAAAAAACAGGGGAAAAGTCGGGGGAGTTTCCTGAACTTATTACGCCTGTATTATCAAAAGTGACTCAGTTAAGATATGGGGAAAACCCCCATCAAAAGGCGGCGTTTTATCAATTACAAGGTGAAAAGGGGGTCCCTGAGTTTACGCAAATTCATGGGAAAGAGTTATCATATAATAATATAGTAGATTTAGAAGCAGCCGCATTGATTGTTAGAGAATTTGATCAGCCAAGTGCCGCTATTATTAAACATACAAACCCTTGTGGCGCTGCTTTGGGAGAAACTTTAGCCAGTGCGTATCAGCGAGCTCATGATGCAGACCCGGTCTCTGCATTTGGGTCAATTGTAGGCTTAAATCAGAGTGTTGACTTGGAAACAGCAACGCTTATTTCAAATACGTTTGTAGAAGTAGTAGTGGCCCCTCAATTTGATGATGATGCAGTTCAACTGTTATCTCAAAAGCCATCCATTCGATTGATTCAGTTAAATCATTTAAAAAAGATGGGGAATAGCATGTTCTTTCGGTATGTAGATGGTGGGTTCCTTTTACAAACCCCTGATATTCAATCAAGCAATGAAGACAGCAATGTCGTCACCCAAAGCCCCCCATCTCAGGGTCAGATGAGCGACCTTCAATTTGCCTTTAAAGTGATTAAATATGTGAAGTCCAATGCCATTGTAGTGGTTAAGGATTTGCAAGTCGTTGGTGTTGGTGCTGGTCAAATGAGTCGAGTAGAAGCCGTAGAGATTGCGTTGAAAAAAGCAGGTGAAAAAAGCAGCGGCGCGGTCCTTGCTTCTGACGCTTTTTTCCCCTTTGATGATTCTGTGAAATTAGCAGGTGCGGCTGGAATCCAATCTATTATTCAGCCCGGAGGATCAAAACGTGATCAAGATTCCATTGATTGTTGCAATGACCTGGGAGTATCGATGGTATTTACTGGGGTAAGACATTTTAGGCACTAGATATTGGTTAATGGGGGGGCTTGTGGCCTGGGTATGTCTGGCCAGTCCACTTGTTGCCCAACGGCCCGCTCAGTATGATCAGGCGTTATCGTTGTTTTATGAGGGGGAATACGCTAAAAGCCAACAACTATTAATGCCATTTAAGGCCCCTAGTCCTGAGTGGCAGCAAAAAAAGAAAATATTGGAGTCTTTATTAGTCTTAAATCAAAACAAAGGAATTCCGCCAACATTTAGGACTAATGACCCAGAGTGGATGCCGTATTTGTTGTATATTAAAGCGCTAGGCTTATTATACTTAGGTGACATTAATAATGTGTATATTATTATGGAACAGCTTAGAGAGCTGCCTAATGTCATGGTGATTTTAGTGCATCGCTTACAAATCGCTATGGTGGAATATCATATTGAGAATCGTCAATATGAAATGGCAAAGTCTCATTTGTTTAAATTAAGGCAATCCAAAAAATCAACACATATTGAAAAAGACATTTATTTGCTATTAATCAAAGTGTATATGAGGCAACGAAACCGAAGTCAAATCATGAAAATTTATGGGGAAATGGTCCGGGATTTTCCAGAATTTGATAAAGATGGCCAGGTTTTAGAAACCATTAATTTTAAGTTTCGTAAAAAAATTAATTTTTATGATTGCATCCAATCAGAAAAAGATATGCTGATTCTAATTAGAAATTTATTTCGATTAGAATATTATTTTTCGTTTAAGCAAACAGCAACGATCTTTAATGATCGATACCCGTTATCAAATAATAAAATAGAAGTCGATTTTTATGAGGCAATGATCGACTTTTATCAAATGAAGCACTCACAAGCATATCAAAAATTTGAAGTGATTATGGGGAACTTACCGCCGAAATATTATAAAGACAAAATTAAATATTATATGGCTCGGTGTAAAGATCTGTTAGAACATGATGAAGAGGCTGAAAAACGATATCAGGCGATTATTAATCAGTATCGGTACCCCGTTTCATTACGGTATCGGGCATATTACTATTTAAGTCATTTGTATTTAAATTTGGATATGCAAGAAGAGTTAATGCCCTTAAAAAAAACATTTGAACGAAAAGCGCGGCGGTCTTCATGGTATCAGCAGTATCAATGGGAGGAACAGTTAGAGCCCATTCGTGAAATGAATCAAGCATCATCGGTAATGGCGTTATTAGGGTCATTGGTTCCCAATCAAGAGCTAAGAGAGCAAATGGTGGTTCATTGGAAACAAATGGGAGCTCAGTATCAAGTCAAGGGCAATGACCCCTTATTAAAAGGGCTTCAACTTTTACCACTTAATTATGATGTGCAGTGGGTATTGAGTGGATGGGCTGATGATACCAGTGAGCGTCGACAAGAAAGTCGGGTTCAAGATTGGCTTTATGATGTAGGCCTTAAATCATTAATACTCGAATTTGTAGATGCCGATATTGAACGAAAGCCTTATCGTTCCACAGATGATTATTTGAATCAGTTATCATCCTACCAAAACTTTAGTAGCACTTATGAGACTTTAAAAAAAGCAAAGAAGCTCGCCCATCAATTAAACCAAGATCAAATTCCAATTACAAAAGAACTGAGCTATATTTTATATCCAAAGACTTACTGGAAGACGGTTGAAAAATATGCCAAATTATATCGGGTGGATCCCTATTTAATTATGGCCCTAATTCGAGAGCAGAGCCAATTTGTTCCAGATTTAGTCAAGGGGGATCATCTTGGCTTATTACAAATTAAGCCGTCGGTGGGAAAAGATATCGCGTTTGCATTGGGTGACTTTTTTGGCGAATCAACAAAGTTACTAGATCCAAAAGTAAGCATCAGATATACCTGTTATTTTATTAAGGACTTATTAACTACATTTGATCAAAATTTATTTTTAAGTTTAATTGCATTTAAGAAAGAACTGGATGTGGCCTCTGTTTTAGGTAAAGCACGACCGTTTGGCACGTTTGAAGAAAGCCATAGTAGCACGCCTTATTTACCGTTACGAAGTTGGATATCCGATGTAATGAATAGTTACATGATTTACCAGATCATCTATGAGGGGAATAAGGATGTGCCTCCAAAAGCAAGCGAGCCTAAGAAAAAAAAGGAAAAGGGGCCATCTGTATTAGTAATGGCAACGCCTTAGATAGAGAGGTTAACAAGATAAAGAGATACATATCCAAGCGCATGACAGTCATTAGTAAAAAACGGTACAATAAACGAGTGATTCAAAGTGGCAGTGAGTCAGGTGCCCTGCGCTTAGTGAAGAAAGGGAAATAATGAACAAGAATAAAGCATGGTGGCTATTAAGCGTTTTTCTACTAGTATTAGTCAGTGCCCCTTTTTGGATCTCTGAAGAAGAAGACTTAGAAGAGCTTGAAACCAAAAAGCAGATCGAAATTAAAGGGTCCAGAATTACGGGTTATCAAAAAGGAAAATTAAATTGGTCAGTTTATGCGGACTATGTGTGGACAGGCCGATCTAAGTTTATTTTTCGTGCTGAAAAAGTATTAGATGGCCAGTTGTATGATTCTGATGGTCAGCTGATTGTAGACCATATTAAAGCAGATCGTATTCGGGTGAACTCTAAAAGCAAGACCCTTTCTGCCTATGACCAAATTGAGGCAACATTCCAAAAACGGGAAGTAAAAGTCAATAAGGGGCTTAGGGCCTCAGAAAAGAAAAAGAAAAAAATAAATATCACGGCCGATGAGTTGCGGTATTTTAGCTTAAGTAAGCGAACTTATCTGTATAAAAATGTCAAAATAAAACAAAAAGATGCCATTGTATATCCTAGTAAAGGGGTAGAGGTGGATAATGATAATAATATCGCCTATATTGATGGTGGATTTTTGATGAAAAGTGATGAGTTTGTGGTGTCAGGTAATCAAATGACCATTTATATTGATGACGATTATTCAGAAATGTCAGGTGATATTACGGCCATTCGAATTGGGAAGCCAACGACGAATATAACCCTTGATCAACGAGAAAGAGACATGCGTGGTGAGGACGTGGTTCTGACATGTGACTATCTTAAGTATAGTGATAAAGACAATCAGAAGGTCATTGAAATCAATGGCAATATCCATATCCAGCAAGCTGAAAAGCAATTAAGGGGCGAAAAAGGGTATTATAACCAAGAAAAAAATATTTATCGGGTGGATGGCAACGTCCAGTTTCTTTCGGACTCTTTAGGGTTTCTTTTAGATAAAAATCGAAAAGCAACATTTGAAAACCCTGATATGAGTAAGGCCATCCAGCAGCGAGTGACGGTAAATGCGAATCAGTTTTTATTTGAGCCAGATCAAAAAAAATTGGAATTAATGGGTAATGTAAGGGTGGATCAAGTGGATAAAAAAATTAAAGCTAAGAAAATTCAGTTTCTAGATGAAAAAAACAAGTTGATTTTAAAGGGGAATGTTGAGATCATTAAGGACGACCAAGATACAATATCGTGTGAGTTTCTAGAAATCGATATTAATAGTGAATCTTTTTATGCTGGAGAGTCTGTTCAAACAGAATTTAAAGTAAAAAAAAATAAAGATAAACCATAAGGACGCGTGATCAAAATGACTGAATTGACGATTGAAAAACAAGCAGGCTATAATCTAACTAATATGGAAAACAATTTTTCAAAAATGAAATTATTTTGTGGGAGTGCTCATCAGCATTTGGGTAAGGAAATTTCCCAAGAGTTGGGGATTCCATTAGGTAAAGTTAATTTATCAAAATTTAGTTGTGGTGAAAACTATGCGCGTATTGAAGAGTCCATTCGGGGTATTGAAGCGTATATTATCCAGTCAATTGGCTTAAACCCAAACGATGATTATATGGAATTATTTTTAATGATGGATGCGCTAAAGCGCTCTTCTGCATCAAGAATTCATGTAATTTTGCCCCATTTTGGATATGCGAGGCAAGACAAAAAGTCAGCGCCAAGAGAGCCCATTAGCAGTCGACTCATCGCCGACTTATTATCAGCCGTCGGCTTTGACCGATTAGTGACCATTGATTTGCATTCAGATCAGATTCAAGGTTTCTTTTCGCAACCAGTAGACCATTTAACCGCATTGAGTATTTTTGTGGACTATTTTAAAGAAAAGCAAATTGAAGATTTAGTGGTCGTGGCAACGGATACCGGTCGTGCAAAGTTCACCAAACGATTGGCTGATCGTCTTGATGCTGATTTGGCCATTATGCACAAAACACGACCTGATCATAATGTGGCAGAAATTATGAATGTGGTAGGGGATGTGAAGGGCAAGAATTTAGTTTTAGTGGATGATATGATAGATACGGGCGGATCGGTATGTGCCGGGATTGACATGCTCAAAAAGGAAGGGGCCAATGATATTTATATGGCGGCCACGCACCCGGTTTTTTCTGGTCCTGCTATTGAGCGATTATCCAATGCCCCATTTAAAGAAATCGTGGTCACCAATACCATTAATATTCCAAAAGAAAAGCAATTTGAGACATTAAAAGTCATTTCAGTTGCGCCTATCTTAGCCGAGACCATTCGACGTAACTACGAAAAGCGATCGATTACCTCTTTATTTTCCTAAGTATTGTACATCAAGGGGCCACTGAAAGACCCTAACTCACTGATGATCTGCTTATAATATAGGTGTAATGCATTCTTAATAGGGGTTCGTTATCATCAACGTTGATGATAAACCGAAAAATAGTTGCCCTTAGAGTAGAAGCAGAAGTTAATTTAGAGTCGACATTATATATGCGACTATATCACGTGTTACAAACACACTATCCTGATCAGCTTCAATTTTTTTGTGATTCTTATGAAGAGGGGCCCTCACCATTACAAATCCTTATTGATATGATGAGTAATATCTCGGACGGTATTTGGGTGTCCCAGTCGTTATATCAAGCATTTGAGGTATTTGCAGAAGATGTGGTTTTAGCATGTGCCAAGCAGCATCAGGATGATCCGAGTTGCTATATTTCTCATGACTTTCGTCATAGTTTAATGGTCCATGCCCATATGGTCCATTTATTTGAACAAACCCATGTCGTCATTCAAGCAGCAGAAGCCATGACTAAACTGTCATATCCCCTCATTACTTTTACCTTTGATATGATCCACCTTTTACATGATATTGGCTATCCTAAACAAAGTGAATTGGGGGTCCAAAAAAGTAACCATACATTTGAGGGCGCCTATATATTTAAAACCCAAATAGCGCCAAAGTTACAGGGCCTATTTAGGCAGCTTCATATTCCTATTAAGCAGCAAAGTAAAATGATTCGCATGATTACAGAAGGCATCTTATATCATGGGGCAGATAAGATCGAAGATCATTACAATATTAAATGTCAGACGAGCTTGGGAACCTTTTATACGCAAGAAGACAAGTGGCCAAAATTTAAGCAGTTTTGTCTAGATCGACAACTGGATGTCACTCATGTCAGTACCCTGTCAAAGCCAGTCCCCATTCGGTATTTAGACTGTGAGAAAAAAAACGATAATGCTTTTGGGATTGCTTGTATGAAGTTGGACTTAGTTGAAGACCCATTTACAGGAGTGATTCGATATACGGATAATGCCCATACCTGTCATGGCCGTTTAAGTGATGAACAGAAAACCAGTGATATCGTCAGACAATATCAGGCCAACCCGTTGTCAGATCAGTGTTTATTAAGGCCACCTGAAGGGCAAGATCGGTATTTAGCAGGAATTGTTCCTGTAGAAAGCACCCAAGTGATTGGCAGTCAGGAGTCTCTGGGGCTTCAAATTCACATGAACCAACACTATCACCCACTAATGGCTGTTAAAGTGCAATTTGACGATAAAATGATTAAGTTACCACTCTTTTATGTGAAACGAATCCAAGATGCCTTTAAATGGCTGACATTCAATCAAATTCCCATTAGGGTGGATGTGTGTCCACCCTATAAGAATATAGCTAAATTAGTCTAATTTAGGGCCAGCTGCTTCAAGGGCTTTACCACTATCAGTATTGGCAAAGGTCTTAAAGTTATCTGCAAATTGTTGAGCCAATTTTCGAGCAGTTGCATCATAAGCAACGGTATCTGCCCAGGCATCACGGGGTTTTAAAACACTTGAATCAACCCCAGCAACTTGCTTGGGAACTTGGAATCTAAAGAGTCGTGTTTCTTGGAATTCAGCATTTTCAATACTTCCATCTAAAATGGAATCAATAATAGCACGGGTATCTTTAAGGCTGATTCGATTTCCAACGCCATATGCCCCGCCAATCCAACCGGTATTGACCAAGTAGGCATCTGCTTGGTGTTCATCCATTTTTTGACCTAAAATTTCAGCGTATTTGGTGGGGTGAAGGAGTAAAAATGGGGCCCCAAAACAGGTTGAAAAAGTGGCCGTCGGTTCAGTCACACCTAGTTCGGTTCCTGCAACTTTAGCTGTATATCCACTTAGATATTGATACATTGCCTGGTCACGAGTTAGTTTGGCAACCGGAGGTAATACCCCATATGCATCACAAGTCAAAAAGATGATTTTGCTGGCATGTCGGCCTTTAGATACTGGTTTAACAATATTGTCGATATGATAAATTGGGTAAGAGACCCGGGTGTTTTCAGTTTTACTACCATCTGAATAGTCCACCGCACCTTGTGCATCAAGGACCACGTTTTCTAATAGAGCATCCCGCTTAATGGCACGGAAAATATCGGGTTCTTTTTCTTCTGTTAGGTCAATGGTTTTGGCATAACAGCCCCCTTCAAAGTTAAAAATACCATCATTATCCCATCCATGCTCATCATCACCAATTAATTGTCGTTTTGGGTCTGCAGATAGGGTGGTTTTACCCGTTCCTGATAACCCAAAAAACAGAGCTGTATCTCCGTTTTCACCTTGGTTTGCCGAACAGTGAAGGGCCCCAATTCCCTTAAGAGGTAAAAAGTAGTTCATGATAGAAAAAATACCTTTTTTCATTTCACCACCATACCAAGTGCCCCCAATTAAGGTCATTTTTTCTCGAATATTAAAGGCAATAAATACTTCAGAGCGCAATCCAAATTGCTCATAGTCTTTACAGGTGGTTTTACAAGAATTTAAAATCGTCCAATCTGGAGTAAAGGTTGATAGTTCTGCATCACTAGGACGGATAAACATATTTTTAAAAAAGTGGGCTTGCCATGCCACCTCAGTGACCAATCGGACAGAAAGACGGGTGTCTGGGTTTGCACCACAAAAGCCATCCATCACATACAGACGTTTTTGGGTAAGTTGATCTTTAGAGAGTTGTTTTAAATGCGACCATGCCTCTTCAGATAAAGCTTGGTTATCAGAACCTTGGTCTTTCCACCAAATATCATCTGCTGTTTCGGCTTGTTTAACAATATACTTATCTTTGGCAGATCGACCTGTAAAACGGCCGGTATCAATGGTAACTGTTCCAGATGCGGCGACACGGCCCAGCTCATAGCCCGTTAGATTGTCACTGGTCTCATGCTGAAAGATCTCATCATATGATAAGTTATGAAAAATCTCCTGAGAGGTTGAAATACCAATGGCTTCAATTTGATCTTGAATGGTGGTTGTCGTGTTTGTCATTTTCCGTTACTCCTTTAAATATGCCCGTCTTACATCTATTAAACTGATGTTTAAGCATTAAATTAATCTCAATTATACACAAAAAGGACCATTACTAGAAGTCATAAGACAAAATCACATGAAACAAGGGGGTTTCTAGTTGTGTTAAAATACAATGATGAATCAAAAAGGCGGAGATCAATACGATCAATGGCTAGAACAATTGCATATTGATTTTAAGCATTGGGCATGGGGGCCTGTCAGTAGGTCTTTTAAAGCATTAGTTCAGTCTTCCAAGCATACTCAAGAACAGGCCAAAGTGGCCATTGCTCAGCTTCTTAATGCGATGGATGGCGAGACGGAGTCTGCTAAAGCCTATATGACCCAACGTCTTTGTGATGCATTTATTAGAAAAATGCCCCATTGGGACGATATTGATCCTATATCCATGGATCAAAGTCCCCATGTGTCCCAGTTGAATACCCAGGTATTTGAGGAAGGAAAGGCTGGCTTAGATGAGTTGGTGGTCATTAAATTAAATGGTGGATTGGGGACGAGTATGGGCTGCCAAGGCCCTAAGGGACTCATTGAAGTAAAAAATCAGCATTCATTTTTATCTTGGACAACTTTACAATTAAATGCCTTCAATCAGCGTTATAATACTCGGGTACCGTTAATCTTAATGAACTCTGCTTATACCCATGAGGCCACTCGCCAGTGGGGGCAAGATCATGAGGATATTATCTATATTCAACAAAGCATGGCACCTAGATTATTAGAGGGGAGCTTTTTACCTTGCAAGGACCTATCCGTCGCGGAATCGAAGTATCCACCCGGTCATGCGGAGTTATATTGGGTATTAATTGAGTCTGGTCTTTATGAGCAGCTCATATCTGATGGGAAACGCTACGCAATGATTAGCAATATTGATAATATGGGGGCAAGTGTTCATCTCGGAATCTATGGGTGGCTTCGTGCCAACCGAGTTCCATTTGTGATGGAAGTCAGTCAGCGAACAATGGCGGATAAGAAGGGGGGCGCGGTAGTAAAAATCAATGACCAGATGTCATTATTAGAGGCAGCGCAAGTCCCTCACGCTCATCACGCCCAATTCGAAGATATTTCCACCTTTACTGCATTTAATACCAATACGATTTGGGTAGACTTGGTTAATTTATATGAAACAGTCACGAAAAAAGGCTTAGAATTGCCTGTAATCATGAATCAAAAACAAATTGAATCATGCCCGATAGTGCAATTAGAGGCGGCCATAGGAGCTGGGATTTCAAATTTTCCAGATGCCCAAGTGATGGGGGTGAATCGAGATCGCTTTTTGCCAATAAAAACAACCCGCGATTTATTTCTACTTCAGTCCGATTTGTATGCCTTGGATTCATCAGGAGCGCCATCAAGGGCCAAAAATCATCACGAAAAAGAAGGGCCAATCGTCACATTAAGTGAGGAGTTTGCTAAGATTCAAAATTACCAGGACCGTGTTCAAGTTCACCCTAGTTTAGTGGCGGCAACTCACGTGCAGTTAAAAGGCGATATTTGGTTTCTTGAGCCGACCATACTGGTTGGGAGGGTGGTTATTGAAGTTGAACAGGGCGCTCGATTTGAACTACCTAAAGGGCAATACAAAAATTGTAAGCTTTATATTAGTCGAGATGGCCAGCAAACCCAAGTATCGATATCAGGTGAGGATTAAGCCTTAACAGGTGTCACAAAATCAAGCCAGTGGGAAAACGTTTGTGAACGATGGCTTACGGTATCAAAGAAGAGCTCTTGAAGTTGTTGAGTAATAGGACCGGGTCGACCTGTACCAATGACACAGCCGTCAATTTCTCGAATAGGTGTCACTTCAGCAGCGGTACCTGTAAAAAATAGCTCATCTGCTAATAAAATATCATCACGAATGAGACAGCGTTCAGTGACTTCAATACCTTGAGAGATGGCCAGTTCACGAATAGAGCGGGCCGTGATCCCTTCTAAGGCACTTTCATAAGAAGGCGTTGTAATTAATTGCTTATCTTTGACCATAAATAAATTTTCACCAGGGCCTTCGGCGACATGACCTTTGGTATTTAATAAAATGGCCTCATCATATCCACAACGAACGGCTTCTCGCTTGGCGAGGGCGGAGTTAAGGTAGTTCGCCGTGCTTTTACATAAGGGGGGAGAGATTCGAGAGTCCAGACGAGTCCATGAACTCATTTTACATCGGATCCCATTTTTCAAACCTTCAGTACCCAAGTACGTTCCCCATTCCCAGGCTGCAATAATCACGTCAATCGGATTTCCTTCTGGATTTAAACCCATTTCACCATAGCCATAATAAGCAAGAGGGCGAATATAACAGCTTTTTAGTTCATTGGCTTGGATAAGGGCCTTGGTAGCTTGGGTGAGTTCATCGGCAGTATAGGGGATATCCATATATACCAATTTTCCAGATTGAATCAATCGCTTATAGTGTGCATCCGAATGAAAAATAGCTGGGCCTTGATCTGTTTCATAGGCACGAATTCCTTCAAAAACCCCGCTTCCATAGTGCAAGGCATGGGTAAGGACATGAGTGGTTGCTGCTTCCCAGTCAATTAGCTTACCGTTTTTCCAAATATAGGGGCTTTGTTTCATGATGGTTTCATTATACCGAACTTTGAGCGGTTACAAAAGAGGAGAATCATTTTATCTTATCAAGATCAATGAATGATACACCTAAATTAGGTGCTTAAGTATCAGTAGGGGGTCAAAAATTACCATGTTTAATTCCTTAATTACATGGGAATGACTTAAGTAGACTAAAAAAATAAGTCAGGGATTAAGATAGGGTATCAAGAGATGAAGCGATTAATAGGGATATTTTTAAGTGTATTAATAGTGATCTTAGCAGGGGGGCAGCCACTCATGGCCAGCACCTATAAAATTGCATATCAAGGGGTGTTGGTAGACCCGCAAGGGATCCCCATTAATGGGGACTATAAAATGACGTTTTCGATTTATGTGGACGAGAATTTAAAGTGGTCGGAAACCTATGATGGCTTGGCCAATCGACCCTTGGTTCAGGTGATTAATGGGCGGTTTAATGTCCCATTAGGGACCATTTATCCATTAGATAAGTCAATTTTTGGGTCTGGAACGCCTTATTTAGGAATTAAAATTGATAATCATCCAGAGCTCACTCACAGATCAGAGTTATTGGGAATTCCTTATAGCTTTTACGCAATAAAAGCTCAGGATGCCCAGACGATTAGTGGTCATCATATTAGCCACTTACTATTATCGGATAGCCCGGCGGGTCAAATTACCAATAGTCACATAAGTCAGTGGAATGCCTCGTCAAGTTGGGGGAATCATGCAGAACAAGGATATCTAAAAACAGTGATTGAGCGTGACCCTTTATTTTTAAAAAGTCCGGCTAGTCAGATAACCAATGACCGAATCATGAATTGGAATAAGGCATATGAGTGGGGTAATCATGGACAAATGGACTATATTAAACTTGAAAAAGATCCCTTCTTTGAACAAAGTCCCGCCAGTGATGTGAGTCAGGCCGACCTGAGCCAGTGGCGACAAGCATTTCTTTGGGGCGACCATCGACGAGAAGGCTATATAAAGACCATGGTTGAATTAGATCCTATTTTTCAACAAAGTGCCGCATCAGAGATTCAAAGTGAAGATATTTTAATATGGAAAGAAAGCGCAAAGCAGTTGGGTCAGTTAAAAGAAGAAGTGAGCGATGAATTGGCCACATTCTCTCAATCGATTTCTTATCTATCTAAAAATATTCTGGGGTGGCATACCCATCAATGGGACCACGCGTATTCTTGGGGAGATCATCGAAAAGAAGGGTATGTTAAAAAAGAGGCATTAGAGCAATGGCTCCCTCAGGTAATGCCTGAAATTGCCAGTACAGCTGAATCATTTAAAAGTTCGATTAATTCGCTGACTCAAGTAAAGACGGTTCTGATTCCTAAAGCGGCGGATCGTAACGCATCAGAAGTCGACAAGGCGGCACGATTAGGTATATCCCCAACGCAGTTACGTAACTTATATCCAAGTCTAGCCAAACAAGTTCGGCCAGGAGAATATCAGGTTGATTATGAACAACTTAGTATTTATTTAATCGCAAGTATGCAAGCCCTTAGCACAGAACATAATAATCAGATTCAACAGTTAACTCGTGAGATAAGATCATTAAAAGAGCAAGTTTCAAAGTTAGATCAGTAACCACTCTAGGCTAATGCCTGCTTTTTCAATGGACTTAGATAGTGTCCCTAAGTGGTCATAGCTGTTTTCAATAGCGCGAAAAGACCCCATTTTAAAGGTGTTTTGATTCGCAAGAAGATATAGCGTTTCAGTTGACTGAAAGCAGAGGTCTTCGATATTAAGGGCAGATTCAGTGATTTGATGAATATGGTGCAATAAGTGGGGCTTATTAACTTGGTAGTCAGATAGTGCCTTAGAAAACCCTTGGTGAAGCAATAAAATGTTTGAAATAATCTTTTGGGTGCGATCCTGTAAGGAGAGCGGGAGTTTTTGGTTCATTCTAGATAAGATTAAAAGGGATTTGGCGATGGCCACAATAGAATGAGAAATACTGTCAATACGCTGGTATACCCTAAGTAAATCATATTGTTTTTGATGATTAAAGTCAGCTTGGATAATTTCATCTGCCACACGTTCAAATAGACGGTTAGAGTCTTGGTGAATACGGTTGATTTTTTCAAAAAAATCGAGGGTGTCATCCGTGGATTTATCACATAAGCTGGCGACCATTTTTTGAAGCAAATAAATTTCTTCTTCATCAATTTTGGCGTGCTCTATCATGCTGTCCACAAAGGAGTACTCATCCATGACCTTAGTGAAACCAAAGTAGCGATCTAATAACAAATATATAACCCTTTCAAGGTAAGGAAATTTTTCATAATTATCATATCATAAAACACGTTGAAAAACAAAAAAAAGACGTTAAAAGTTATTAAAAAAGAGTGCTAATATCCAAGGTGCCTGACAAAATAGCCTTGCCAACAATGACGCCTGAAATCCCTTTGCTTTCACAGTTTTTTAAGGCCAAAATATCATCAATAGAATGAACGCCACCAGAGGCAATAATTGGGTGGGTACTATCTGCCGCTAAGCAGAGTAGTTGCTCAATATTAGGACCAGTTAACATGCCGTCCCGCTCCACATCTGTTGATATGATGGCTGAGATAGGGCGATCATTTAAGGCGTCAATCATGGTGGTAATTGGCGTGTTAGATTCACTTCGCCATCCTTCAATGGCCAGGTTTCCATTTTTAATATCCAAGCCTGCAATGATTTGACCTGGAAAGGTTTCAATGATCTGCATGGCTAATGGGGTGTCTTCGGTAAGTAGGGAGCCTAAGACAAGGTAATTAATGCCTAGGTCAATTAACAGTTGAGCACTTTCCAGAGAGCGGATTCCACCTCCAAGCTCAATTTCACAAGACACAGATTGACGAATGGATTTAATGGCGTCTAAGTTGGTGAGCTGTTTGTCTTTAGCACCGTTAAGGTCGACAATATGGAGGCGTTGAGCCCCATGAGCAGCAAATTTTTTGGCCCATTCAGAAGGCGTCTCATGATAATGGTCCACGCGATTATAGTCCCCTTGGCTCAGCCGAACAACGTTTCCATCTAAAATATCAATGGCTGGAATTACATTAAACATAAGAGGCTTGGGACCTTTGGAGTTCTTTTTTTAAGTTAAGGAAATAATGAACCGCTTGGTCAATTTTAATGGATGATTGACTTCGGTCGGCCATTGTTTTAATGGTGACTTGATGTTGTTCGGCTTCCTCTTCACCGTAAATAATCACATGGGAGGCTTGGTGTTTGTTGGCCTTTTTTAATAAACTTTTAAGGTCACATTTTTCCACATCCATATCGGTATCAAATCCGGCTTTTCGTAATTGGTACAAAAGCTCAAAGCAGGTGCTTTGAAAGGAGGCTCCGACTGGAATCACATAAATACGAATGTATGAGGCGGATCGGCTTAAGTTTTGGTATTGTCTTAATAGCGTTACCACCCGTTCAACACCAAATGCAAAACCAAAGGCAGGGGTTGCTTTGCCACTGAGTTGTTGAATAAGGCCATCATAGCGCCCCCCGCCACAAATGGCATTTTGGGCACCTAGTTTAGACGATACAATTTCAAAGGTGGTTTTAGAATAGTAATCGAGTCCGCGAACCAAATAGGGGTTAACTTCAAAGGGGATATCAAGCCGGTCAAGCTCCTCAACAACGGCATTAAAGTGATCACGGCATTCTTGGCTTTGGAATGTTTTAATATCAGGAAGGCCCACTAAAAGAGACTGACATTTTTTATTTTTGCAGTCCAGTATACGAAGGGGGTTTCGATCTAAGCGATATTGACACTTGTCGCAAAGTTGTTTGAAAATAACAGGGCTACTTTGAATAAATTGTCGAATGGCTTCATTAATAACCGGGCGAGAAAGCTCATCCCCAATACTATTTAAAGTGACGGTGAGGTTTTGAATGCCCAATTGTTGAAACAGGTGATATGCCAAAGAGATCACTTCTGCATCTGCAAAGTGGGTTTGAGTACCAATATATTCGACCCCAATTTGATGGAATTGACGATATCGGCCGGCTTGGGGGCGTTCATATCTGAAAAAAGGGCCTTGATAATAGAGCTTAAGGGGATTTGACTGACCTAATAACTGGTGTTGAATCACACTTCGGGCAACAGGTGCTGTTCCTTCAGGGCGTAAGGTCAGGGCGCGATTTCCTTTATCTTGAAAAGAATACATTTCTTTTTGGACAATATCAGTCTGGTCACCAATACTTCGTTCAAATAATTCAGTACTTTCAAAAATAGGGGTTCGGATTTCTTGATAATTAAAGGCCTGAAAGACATCTTGTGCTACATTTTCAACATGCTGCCAATAGGCCACTTCTTCAGGTAAAATATCTTTGGTTCCTCTGGGTGAAACAAAACTCATATTACTTAAAATCTCCCTCAAAATAGACTGTCAATTGTTTCTGGTGGCATTTATTATATCAAAGGGGAGCAATCGTGCCCAGAGCAAACAGAGTGAATGACCAGGCGTCAGTGGTTATAGCGACGTAATGGCAGTTAAGTTATCGTTGTAAAAGATAAATATGTAGCTGAATAATGTGGCGGATATAAGATAAAATGACCATTGGGTTTTGGATGATGCTTAATTTGCTTTGGCCATGAATACGGTCTTTAAATACAATGGGGATTTCTTTGAATGGCACCTGAGATTTGACGACTGTTTCAAGAACAATTTTCCAGCCAATAGGATTCAAAGATAAGGATTGGAATAATGACCGCTTGATACCCATAAACCCAGAGGTCGGGTCACTCATTCGTGTCAGGCCAATGGCCAAAGTTCCGGCCACCCAGGAAATCAGTTTTCGAGAAAAGGGCCAGTCTGTTGATCCACCCCCTTTAATATGGCGAGATCCAATGACCAAATCAACGTCACCAGAGTTAAGTATTTCGATCATGGGGCTCAGTTGTGTAATAGGGTGACTAAGGTCTGCATCCATAAGAATACAAAATGTGGCTTTAGCATCATTAATACCTTCAATAACAGCTGCCGATAAGCCTCTAATTCCTTGGCGGCGAATAACCCGAACAGGGTAGTCTGGTGAGAGCGCTTCCGCGACATCCGCCGTTTGGTCAGGAGAGGCATCATCAACAATAATAATTTCAAATTCAGTTTGAGTGGGTGAAAGGTGCTGATATATGCCTGAAATAAGAGGCCGCATGTTATCGGCTTCATTATAGGTGGGAACAATAATACTGACATCCATATCTTAGTGCTCCTTAGTCAATGTTGAGAGGTGCCGAAGTAAAAGTACCCATAATAGTAGTAAAGCAAAAAAGTGGTGATATGGCCATAAGCTAACACACAAAAGTAGGATCAAAAGGATCCGAAATGATCGTTTTGAAACCGCATGAAGACAGACGTGTACGGCAGGAATAATTAAAATAATAAAAGAGTAGTCTTTTAATCGAGGTGCCAATAAGCAAAATGTTAATATGAACCCATCGATGATCATCCAGGCGGGTGCCTTTGTTCGGTGTCGTAAGTAGGCGCGTAATGTCAGGATGCAAATACTAACGATAAAGAGTGAATAAAGTGCAAGAAAAATAGTATTGGGTAACCAAGGTTCAATAGTTTCTTTAAAAAATGCCAAAGAGGACGGGTTTACAAATCCCGTACTGTCCATAGGGGCCATATGGGTTAAAAAATAATGATATAAATGAGGGTCTAATGTAAAACTAACGTATTGAATACCGAGAAAACTCAACAATCCGATGGGAAGAATTAAAAAAGAGTGTAGGGAGGGTGTGATTAAGAAGGGTAAAATTAAAAATGCCAAGGGTAAGACTTTAAAGCAAGATAAGCAGATAATCGCGATACAATAAGGGGTGTATTTTTTTTGAAGTAAACAACTTAGACCCCAGAATAATAAAGCTTGTTCAAAAATAGAGATATTGCCAGTCAGCATATCGATGCTGACAGATTGATGGAAGGCAAAGCAAGATAAAATGAAGGCAAGGGCGACGGCCTGGTGGCCATGAAGAAAAAAGCGAACCCAAATATAGAGCAAGAAAATAAAAGCAAGGCATTTTAATAAAAAATGAAGGTGGTATGCGGTGAGGTAGTCAAGCGCCGTATAGGCGTTAAATATAGACAAGCAAAGAGGAGGGTAGGCAAATCGCCATTCTAAATGAAAGGGGGAGACTTGATTTAAATCCGCTACATTATAAGGGTTAAGTTGGTGATTAAAATAGGCATCAGCAGAGTAATAGTAAACACGAAAGTCATGTTGACGGTGATCGGTTTCGGTCAATACTTTGCTTCCAATAGAAATAAAAAATA
>PBBE01000020.1 GCA_002716485.1 Actinomycetota bacterium | reverse complement strand
TTTTAGGCAAAGTAATCGTCAAAACACCTTGTTCAAATGAAACCGTACTATTCTCATAGTCCACAGGTTCAGACAAAGATAATGTCTCCTTAAAAGGCGATACCAACTCCCCAAACCCATCAGAGCCCCCTCCCGCTTCCTTGACTGACAACTCAATATTCAATAAACGACCTTTCACGCTCACTGATAATTGAGTCGGATCAATCCCCGGTAAAACCCCTCGAACTTTAAAACAACTCTCTTCAGAAAGCAATTCAAATCGAGACGAAAAATATCGATTTTGATCCTTTACAAGTGTCCCCAAAAGAACAGAATCTAACACCTCCCCAACAATAGATTGAATCGGGCGCGTTTCATTAAGTATGACCATCATCATCACTCCTTTTATTTTTGTTACCCAAGATCTTGCAAATAAATGGCCAAGAAAACCAAGTAAATATGTTCAAATAATGAACAGATTTACACCTAAACAGATCCAAAATATAAACATATCAAGAAAATTCGATGTTTCAACCACCCCAAACAGGGCATATCTCTCATAGAGAAATAAAAAAGGAGATCAAAATGAACCCCCAATTAGATGAAACAATGAATAATGAAACAACGGTTGATATTACCGATCAAATTCGTCAACTGAATGAAGAGGACTGGATGCACTTTTTACTCGACAACTAGATCAACGTACTGTCCATTTTAGTATAAATTAAGTATAATTGAGTCTTAAATAACAGGGCCTTTCAAAACAAGTAGATTAACGCCCCTTAAAAAGGACTCATTTATATGACTGAAAAAAATAAAAACCAATATAAAAAGACCTTAAATCTTCCACAAACCCCTTTTCCAATGAGAGCCAACCTGGCTCAGAACGAGCCCCTTCGACTCAAAGAATGGAAAAAAAAGAAACTTTATGAAAAGATTCAAGAAAAAACAGCCTCAAACGCCCCCTTTATTTTTCATGATGGCCCGCCCTATGCCAACGGCGATATCCACGTCGGTCATTTACTCAATAAAGTATTAAAAGATTTTGTGACCCGTAGTCAATTATTACTGGGTCGTCATTGCCCCTATACGCCTGGTTGGGACTGCCATGGTCTACCCATTGAACATAAGGTCATGACCACCTTATTTGAAACCCAAAAAGAGCAACTGGCCCAATTATCAGAAAACGAACAACGACAGCTCATTCGAAAAGAGTGTTTGGCTTACGCTAAAAAATATATCAAATTACAAGCCACCCAAATGCAACGCTTATTAACCCTTGCCGATTATGACCGCCCCTATCTGACCATGAGCAAACACTTTGAGGCCGAAACCATTAGAGTCTTTGCCCAACATATTAAAGAAGGGATCGTCTATCGCCAGCTCAAGCCCGTGCATTGGTCCATCGAAAACCAAACCGCCCTTGCTGACGCTGAACTTGAGTATTTTGACAAAAAAGACACCTCCGTTTACGTCAAGTTCCCGATCAAGAATATCAACGCACTTAACACGATTATTGGAAACACACTCCCAAATGCAAGTGCGCTCATTTGGACCACAACCCCATGGACGCTACCTGCAAACTTAGGCATCTCCATTCACCCTAAATTTGACTATGCCATCGTGGCGCTTAATAATGAGTATTTAATCATTGCAAAAGACCGAATTGATGAGGTCAAACGCACCTGTGATATTACTGACAAAATAAATATCATTAATACCGTTAAAGGGGATGCACTTCTAGGCCTTGAATATCAGCACCCCTTTTGTGATCGCAACGGACAGCTACTAAGCGCAGACTACGTCACCTTAGAAGATGGAACGGGCTTGGTCCATACCGCCCCTGGCCATGGGGTCGACGATTACCAAACAGGACTAGCGAACCAATTAGATCCTTATTGCCCCGTCCTGGCGGATGGCACCTTTGATAATAGCGTCCCTAAATGGCTCCAAGGCCAACATATCTGGAAAGCCAACCCCAAAATCGTGGCCCATCTAAAAAATAGCGGACATCTCTTGCATGACCAAGAATTTGTACATAGCTACCCCCACGATTGGCGATCCAAAACCCCCGTTATTTTTAGAAGTACTGAACAATGGTTTATTTCTGTCGACCAGCCTCTCAAAAGTAACACACACTCCCTTCGAGAGATGGCCTTATCTCATATTAATAATGATATTAATTTTGTTCCACAATGGGGGAAAAAACGATTGGCAGGAATGATTGAAAACCGACCAGATTGGTGTATTTCTCGACAGCGCGCATGGGGACTACCGATCCCAGCCTTTCAATGCCAAAATGGCGAGATCTTCTTAACCCATCAAAGCAGCATGGCCATTGCCCAAATTTTTGAAGAAAAAGGCTCCAATGCCTGGTTTGAATGTTCTCCGGCCGAGTTACTCATCCACTATGACCCCCAAAACGACCCTGACAAACCCAAAACCCTTAATATTAATGAACTCACCCATTGTTATGATATTTTTGATGTATGGTTTGAATCGGGTTCATCTTGGAATGCGGTAATTAAACACACCCAAAATAGCACTGTAGCTGATTTATATCTAGAAGGCTCCGACCAACACCGTGGCTGGTTCCACCTTTCATTACTTGCCTCACTTGGCGCCCAGCAAACGCCACCATTCAAACAACTTCTCACCCATGGCTTTATTGTAGATAAAAATGGCCATAAAATGAGTAAATCTGTTGGGAATGCCTTAGAAGTAGAAACCCTATTAAAAAAGTATGGTGCAGAAGTGGCCCGATGGTGGGTCAGCTCCCTATCTTATGAAAATGACATCAAAGTGGACCTTCAATTTTTTGATATTGCCTCGGAAGGATACCGAAAAATCAGAAACACACTACGCTTCTTGCTCAGTAATTTACCCAGTAACAGTGGCACCTTAAATACCAGCACAAGCATTCAAGCATTTATCCACTCATTAGACGTTAACACCCTCGAGCATTATATATTAAGTCAAACACAACAACTCTCTGAAAAAGTAAACCATGCCTACGATACCTTTGCATTTCGACAGGCTCAACAACTGATCTATCAGTTCATGACCGAGGACTTATCTGCCTTTTATTGTATGGCCATCAAAGATAGACTCTATTGTGATCTTATAGAAAGCCCCCGTCGACAACGGGCCCAATCTTGTATGGAAATCATCCTTGAAGTAGTATGTCGACTCCTTGCTCCTATCCTTCCCCACACCAGTGAAGAATGCTTCCAATTACTACACCCTGAAGATAGTGTCCATTTAAGTGACTCCATTTCATTTAAACTAAGTCCCGATCCTAACTGGAGCATGATCTTAGAACGACGCAGTCAAGTCCTCAAACAGCTAGAAGAGTCAAAAGCCAAGGGCATAGAAAACCCCTTAGATGCCGGCATTCAACTCCCCCAAAGCGATGAGGCCTTACTTCAGTTTAGCCCCGACCTGAGTGATATCTTTGGGGTCTCTAGAGTAAGCGTCCAAACAAAGGACCCAAATATCCATGTTCAAGACCTACGAAATGAACCCCGCTGCGAACGATCATGGCGACGTGACTTAAGTGTCCATCTTCATGAAAACGGTAGTTATTTATCAAAACGAGATGCCAACGCCATTGAGCAAATATTAACCAAGGAGAAATAATTATGTATACACTATATGCCCTAGGAAACGCCCTAGTAGATAACGAAATCACACTCTCATCAGACGAACTTGCCAAAGTGGGACTCTCAAAGGGGCATATGAGCTTAATTGATGAAGAAGAATTCAATGCCCTTTACGCTCAATTCAAGTCAAAAATTATTAAAAAATCCAGCGGAGGCTCTGCCGCCAATACCGTTATAGGCGCCACCCACCTAGCTTGCAAGACCTACTTTTCATGCCAAGTGGCCGATGATGAACAAGGTCACTTCTATCAAAAAGACCTGACCCAACACCACGTCCAACATAATATTCAGGCCAGCCAACACGGACAAACTGGAAATTGCATGGTCTTTATCACAGAAGACGGTGAACGAAGCATGGCCAGTTATTTAGGGGTATCCAGTACCATTAGCCCTGATAATATTGATCCTAATGCCCTTCAACAAAGTGAGTGGGCCTATATCGAAGGATATTTGGTATCGTCTCCCACTGGTGCCAGTGCCGCCAAAACATTCAAAAAGATGGCCGAGTCCAAACAAGTCAAAACCGCAGTAACCCTCTCTGATGTCAGCATGATCACCTATTTTCGTTCCGAATTTAATGACTTACTCCAAACGCCAGTAGACCTATTATTTTGCAATGAAGAAGAAGCCCTCGCTTTTTCTGAAACACAAACCCTAGATCAGGCCATTCCCCTATTAGAAAAGGTCGCCCATCAAAGCGTAATCACCCTTGGTAAAAATGGGGCCTTGATAATAAAAAATGGCCAACAAGAAAAAGTCGACGGTTGCAAAAGCACCCTCTTAGATACCAACGGCGCAGGTGACCTATTTGCAGGCATCTTTTTAGCCTCCATTTCAAAAGGCCACCCAGCCAAAATGGCCGCCGAAACCGCTAACTTTGCCGCTGCCAAACTGGTCTCTCAATACGGTGCCCGACTTAACGACAATAATATCAAAGACGTTCAACACTACTTTAATACTCAGCAGCAAGTCGTTTCTTAAGGTTACACTTATTAAATTCAAATAAATCACATCCCCCTTTCTAAACCCATACTAGCCAAGGCCTCTTTCTGCCCTTAATTTGTCATATATATTAATTAAATTATTTACTTGACGTTAACTAATTTATAACCTAACATATATATATCTTACAAATAAAGGAGAATATGATGGGATATAATTATAATCAAGCCACACTAATGGGGAGACTAACCAAGGACCCTGAATTCAAACAAATATCAGAGTCATTTTCGGTATGCAACTTCACCCTGGCCATTAACCGCTCACAACGATATCAACAAGATGAGCAAAATGTGGATTTTATACCCGTCTCATTATTAGGTCGAAGCGCTGCTTTGGCCGATCAGCTACTCAAAAAGTCCAGCCCAGTTCTGGTCTGGGGTCGTATCCAAGTCAGGCACTATGAACAAAACAGTCAACGGCGCTGGATCACCGAACTGATTGCAGATAACTTCCAGGTCCTTTCTCGTCCCAATCACTTAACACTTGAACCTAATACCCCCCCTATTTCAGACCGCTCTGATAAAGACGCCTAATCATTAAAAAAAAATCAACTTGCCCGTCCTACATAACTAACGGGCAAGGCCCCTATTTTCTCAAGAACAAAGGGCCAAGCCCTTCAAAATCAGGTCCTCATCATAGTCATCCAAATCCAATTCCGACCTTAATACATCCAAGCCGCCCCCCGTTCCAATGACCTTCAAACCCGGATACGTCGACCTAAAATCTGAAATAAGGCCATTAATTAATTTAATAGTGCCACGATAAAGACCAATCTGAACACAGTCACGGGTATTTTTTCCTACCAATTCTGTTTGAACCGATACATTAATTAACGGAATTTTGCCCGTATATTGGTTCAATGCTTTAGAAGATATCTTTAAGCCCGGCAAAATCACGCCGCCCTGATACCCCCCATCTGAATCTACATAACAAAAGGTAGTGGCTGTACCAGAATCCAAAATTAGACAATGCTGTTGGTAATGATCATACGCCCCTAAGGCTGCCACCAATCGGTCCATCCCCACCTCATCAGGATTATCAATTTGAAGCGTTAATCTTGGGATATCTTGACTCCGTAATAAGCGAAGCTTATGAATACCTCGGATTTGGTCATCCACTTTTGGGACCACTGAAGACACGATCACCTCATCATAAACAGACTGATCTTGGGCCAATAGCCAAGACACAATATCTGAGGTCGGCCCTTGATAAACACGAGAAAGAATTCCGTCCTGCAAACGCCCTACCAAGAACGATGAGTTCCCAATATCCATTAACAATATACGACCCGACGCTCTCATAGCAGCTATCATACCCTTATCATAAAAAAAAGAAAACCCCTATCAGATTGTGAGGCTATTTCTTGCATCTTATCCCATTTTGAATTAGAATTTTAATAGCCCCTAATAACAATATAAAAGGCAAAAATATGAGCAAAAAAAGCACGGAAAATGGCCCCAAGCAATTATTAAAAGGACTTTCAAAAACACAATCACTAAACGAGTTTGCAAGTGTATACTTAAGTTCATTATCAACCCGAACCCAAAACAGTCTCAAAAAAAGCACCTTTCACCCCTTTATTCATCAGCAATTTGAATTTATGAAACGTGCCCTCAAAGAAAAAAAGCATATTCAATTACAATTGACTAAAAATGAACAAGAAGATGATAAGCTCATTATTCAACTCTGCTACCCAGACGCCCCCTTCCAATTAATTAGTGTCGAATCCACACTCCAAGCCTTACAACTACCCATTACCACCATGTACCACCCTATTTTCAACATCTCTTTTAATAAAAAGAATCAAATCAATAACGTGTCTGAACCCATCCCTGATCAGCCCTGCGTTTCTGTGATCTATATTGAATGTCAATATAATAATGGCCAAATAAAGCTCGAAGAAATCCAAAAACACCTGGTCCATACCATGACCAACATTCAACAAGTTAACAATGACCAACCACAAATCATATCCCATTTATTTCAAGTCCAAAAAGACACCCAGAATCACCCATCTCCACCCAAAAAGTTCCACCAAGAATGGATCGATCTATTTGACTGGCTCGCCAAAGACACTTTTTACTTTTCCGGGTACTGTGCCATTAAAAGCAAAGGAAACACGCCACGTATCCAATCATCTTCTGGGTTAGGAATCCTATCTGAAACACTATCCAAATCCCATAATCAAGACCTCAGTAAAATACTCATCTCCCACGTTAAAAAACTACATAACTACCGCTCACCCTTTCTATTTGACACATTAAAGTACAATAGTCCTATCCATCGCCATGAGCCCCTCATGCGATTAAGCATTAAAATCCCTCAAAAAAATAACGTCGTTATTGAACATATCTTTTTAGGGCTACTTAGACGTAGTTCATTAATGGTCAAAAATCAGACCACGCCACTAATCCGTCATAAAATGGACGCCATTTTCACAGCGAAAAAAATGCTAAAGTTCAGTTATAGCTATACACAAACCATTCGTATTTTGAACCCCATCCCAAAATTTGAACTCTTTAGAACCCCCACTGAGAATCTAATCCAAATGATTGATGACTTTTTCTCCATCTCAAACCCCAATGACACCTACTGCTTTAGTCGAGAGATCATTGAAAACACCCCTGCTTTTCTTCTCATTGTCATCCCCGCCCCCTACTTTTCAGAAGAAACCATCCAAAATGTCTTATCATTAATCCATCAAATGGTCCCTAATCCATTAATTGAAAGCATTCGGATTCCAGACAAGCAACTCTGTCGACTTCACCTTTACTTTGATTACCAATCCAATACTAAATGGAACCCTAATTGTGCTCAAATCGAAGAAAAACTACGGGAAATGATCCAACCTTGGGAACGACAAGTCAAAGCCAATATTATTCAGCACTTTCCCCGATCAGAACAGTCCTATCTACTCAAAAAATACGACCAAGCCTTCCCAGATCATTACCAACTACGTCGAAATGCTGAAGAAGCCGTCCGAGACATAAGCGCCCTTGAAAAAACCAAACGGACTCAAAAAAACCAAGTAGACTTGGTCCCCTTTCACTATGAAGGCTCTCTACTCAATAAAGTTGCATCCATTTTATATATCTATGAGCAAGAAAAAACGGACCTTATTGACTTAATGCCCATCTTACAAAACCTAGGCTTACATATATTTGATGAACTCAACTCTCGCATTAGCAACCAAAATGAAGTCATCGGCTATATTCATGCCATTCGCGTCTCCATCGACACCGATACACCTATCGATGTGGATACATACAAGCCCCTTCTATGTAACTTGCTAAACCAAATATTTACAGGACACGTCTCCAATGACCCTTTAAATGCCCTGACTATCAAACTAGGTCTGCACTGGCAACAAATCCATATCTTAAAAGCCTATCGAAACTTATATATCCAACATGATTTTAGCTGGGACAAAGACTCCATTAATCAAGTCTTTTTTAAAAATTTAGACTGCGTCAAATTATTAGTCGCCTTTTTTGAAAGCAAATTCAGCCCCAATAAAAAAATCCCACTCAATAAGCGAAAAAAAAGCATCCTTCCTGAACTTGAAAGCAAATTTTTCAATGCCTTAACCCATGTTCAACTACTTAAAGAAGATATTTTATTCCAACGAATCTGGTCCTTAATTGATGCCACAACTAGAACCAACTATTTTATTCCTAAAGAAGATGGGAGCTCCTTTTTATCCATCAAAATCGATCCTAACAAACTAAGCTTTGATGAAAAAACAAAGGTATTCAAAGAGATCTTTATTTATGACGCTGAAATGGAAGGAATCCATATCCGTTTCGATAAAGTCTCCAGAGGCGGAATTCGATGGTCTGACCGAATCACGGACTTTCGTCGTGAAGTTCTCAGCTTGGCCAGTACCCAACAAACTAAAAATGTGGTCACCATCCCCAACGGTGCTAAAGGCGGCTTTATTATCAAAAGCCCCGTCACCCGCGAAAATCAAGAAGAAGTAGTGAAGACACAATATAGTAAATTTATTAAAGGGCTACTCGATATCACCGATACAATTGACACAAAAAATGCCATCAAAGCCCCCAAAAATGTCATTAAATATGACGGCAACGACCCTTACTTAGTCGTGGCAGCAGATAAAGGAACTGCGCAATTATCCAACCAAGCCAATGCTGTTTCTGCTGAATATGAATTCTGGCTAGATAACGCCTTTGCCAGTGGCGGATCAGATGGATATAACCATAAAAAAGAAGGCATCACCGCCAAAGGGGCTTGGGAATGTGTCAAACTTCACTTTAAAGAAATGGGTCAAGATATTGACCAAAGCCCCTTTAGCGTGGTCGGGGTCGGCGATATGGGCGGCGATGTCTTTGGAAATGGCATGTTGCTTAGTAAAAACATCCAACTCCTCGCCGCATTTAATCATATTCATATCTTCTTAGACCCCAACCCAGACCCTAAAAAAAGCTGGCAAGAACGAAATCGGCTATTCAAGTTACCACGATCGACCTGGAATGACTATAACCCTCAATTAATTAGCCAAGGGGGTGGCGTTTATGACCGGACCAGTAAATCCATTAAACTGTCAGCCGCCGTAAAAAAACAACTCAACATCAAAGAAAGCCACTTAAGTGGCGATGCCCTCATTAAAGCCATCCTTAAAGCCCAAGTCGACCTATTATGGTTTGGCGGGATCGGCACATACATTAAAGCCGATGATGAAAGCCATTTTCACGTCGGAGACCCTGCAAATAATAGTGTCCGAATTGACCATGAGCAATGCGGTGCAAAAATTATCGGAGAAGGCGCAAACCTGGCCATCACCATGCCTGGCCGAATTAAATTAAGTAAACAAGGTGTCCGGCTCAATACCGACTTCATCGACAACTCTGCAGGTGTTAATATGTCTGACTACGAGGTCAACCTCAAAATCCTGCATAAACAACTATTAAATGACGGTAAATTTAAAAGCAAAACCGCCGTTATCAACGCCCTTTTTCGACTTACCCCTGAAGTGACGGAGTTAACATTGGCCAACAACGCGCAACAACACCGTCTTATTTCTGAAGACGGAGCACGCTCCTTACACAACCCCTTTTACTTTTCCAAATTTATTCAACAACTTATTATCCAAAAAGCCATTGACTCTAAGAGCCTTAGCTTACTCATTCAATCTGAAGTTAAACTGGCCATCGATAAAAAACGACCTTTACCTCGACCCATTATTGCAGTCCTACAATCTTATGCAAAAATGATCATTGCAAAAAAATTAAATAACAGCAAACTGATCTCTGACCCATTTCTCCAATCACAATATCTGAATTACTTCCCAAAAAGCATCCAAAAACCCCATCAAAAAGTAATTCTCAACCATTACCTCAAACCTGAAATTACCAGCACAGTCCTAACCAACCATATTATTAACCAAACTGGAACCACCTTCTTTTTTGAAATAATTGAACTGGCCCAATCCAATATCGAGACCATCGCCAAATGCTACCTAATCATCGAAGAAAGCATTGCCCTCATGGCAAGTAAATCAGCCGTTTTTAACAGCAATGTAAGTGCCCATCAAAACCAAAAAACCATTATTTTTATTGATAACCAAGTCAAGCAATTCGTCATTGAATTACTCCGTATTTCAAATCTTAATCTCAGCTTTGACCTTATCCCCACCCTTAAGAGCCATTTCCAAAAAATCACCTCTGAAAAGCCCATCCAAAAGATTATTCAAAGAAGTGCTAGGTCCTGGAAAGAAAAGGGCTATAACACCGCACTAAGCACCCAATTGGCCACCCTTGAACACCTTGATCTGATTTCTGACATCCTACTTCTACACCTTCAAACACAATACCCCATCAATAAAATCACCCCATTTGTCTTATTTATGGATAGTGATCTAAAACTCTCCTTAATCATCAGTAAACTTAAACGAATCAAGCCCCTAAATATTACTGAGTTTGATCAAATTAATAGCATCTTACAAAGCAAACAACTCTTGCTTCTCCGATTACTCGAGTTCACCTATAAAAAAGTTAAAAAAGAAACAACACTCAATAACAGTATCTTTGAAGCAACCCTTAAACAACATGCCCCCCATGCCTATGATCGCTTTATTGTTCAAAGCAAAGGAATTAAACCCAACAGTCCATTAAGTGTCCAACAAATCCTTAGTATTACCCACTCACTCAATACACTAACACTATCACTTAGTTAAACGTCACATATTGATATAACGGCTGAAAGGCTTTTTGGGTCACCCTCTCATTTTTTTTAATGGCCGAATCCTTAATAAAAAAGAGTCCATGTAAGAATATGACATCATCATAATGATATAATTGATCAATATTTTTCATATCCACCTCTCCTAAAAAATGTATCTACTTTAATATTCCCATTTTTTAAGCACTTTAAACATCGAATTTTCTTGATAGGTTATCCACGACCAGAATTACCCCTTAATCGACACCTTGACTCGGCTCAGGCCGGTCAAGAACGGTCACTTGAATCTTAAGAATACGGCGATTTGAAATTTCCTTGACCATCAATTCTAAACAGTCAAAAGAAAACACCTCCCCTTTCTCGGGAAACTTACCCAATTGAGACAATACAAACCCACCCAAAGTATCATAGTCATCTTCTTCAGGAAACGTAACGCCCAATAACTCAGATAAATCGTCCATACTCATCTTACAATCAATCAAATACTGATCTTTACCCTCTTTTTGATATAACATCTCTTCTTGGTCATATTCATCCTGAACCTCTCCAATAATTTCTTCAATAATATCTTCAAAGGTCACCAATCCAGCCATCCCTCCGTACTCATCTACCACAATAGCCATATGAAACTTAGATCGCTTCATTTGTTGCAATAACGCTTCAATATTTTTAGTTTCAGGAATATATTGAGCCTTTCTCATAAACTTACGTACGGAGTCCAAATGAACCGATGGATCAATGTTTAATAAGTCTTTGGCATAAACAATCCCAATAATATTATCAATTTTAGTTTCATAAACAGGCACACGAGAATGGCCTTTTTCAGCAAACAACTGGATGGCCTCCTGAATAGTTAAACTGACTTCAATACATGCCGCATCTGTACGAGGCGTCATAATTTCACGAACAATCTTTTCCGAAAAATCAAAAATCCCATGAATCATTTGCGTTTCCTCTTTCTCTAATACCCCTTCTTCCTCACCCATCGTAATCATGGCACGCATCTCATCCTCTGTTAAAACCAAAGGCACATCTGACACACTCACTCCAAACAAATTTGAAATAAACCCTGAGACCGCCATAAAGAGCCAAACAAAAGGTGAAAAAAGCCACATAATAGATCGAACCGGACGTGCCATCCATAATGCCAAGCTCTCAGGGTTCCGAATCGCAATCGTCTTCGGTGTAATCTCTCCAAAAATCAAAATAATCACCGTCATAATCACCGTAACAATGGCCATCCCCAAAGCAAAGTTAGTGACATTAAACAAAGTCAAAACATCCAATATCACCACCGTGGCCATGGCAGATGCCGCCACATTGGCAATATTATTTCCAATTAAAATCGCCGTTAATAAGCGTCTAGGGTTTTCTAAAATTCGCTCCAACCGCTTGGCCCCCACCACTTTTTTAGCTACCAAACTTCGTAGCTTCACCGGGTTTAAAGACGTCAACGCCGTTTCTGCACTCGAAAAAAATGCAGAACACAACAACACCAATAAAAATACAAGCCCCTTAATCACCACTGACATTAACACGTTATACAGATCCTCCCATCACTATGCTAGATAGTTTATCAAAAAACACAAAATAAGCCACCCATAATGAAAACAATGCCGCCATAAGGACCGCCCCTGCCGCCACATCCTTAGCATGTTTGGCATGCAAACGATATTCTTGAGTCACCAAATCTACAATTTGTTCGATTGCCGTATTCACCATCTCCAAAATAATTACTAAAAAAATACTTAATATCACCCAAGACCACTCTGTACGCGATATCTGTAAAACAACCCCCATCATAATTGCAATACTCATAAAAAACAAATGAATCCACATATTACGCTGGGTCCTTACTACCATCAATACCCCTTCAATCGCCACTATAAAACATCGAAATATATGATTACGTTGTGTTTTACTCACCTAATGCTCCCAATACATCTTGTTCACGTTTTCGCATCCGTAATCGGCCCTGGTCACTTTGATCTTCATGACCTAAAAGATGAAGAAAAGCATGAATCACCAATAATTTAACCTCGTCAAGCAGACTTTGCTGATACATATCCGCATTACTTTGTGCCTGATCCAAGCTAATATATACATCGGCATTCGGTAAAAATTCAGAGCCCAAGTTAAAGGTAATCACATCGGTTAAATAATCATGCCCTAAATAAGATCGATTCACTGATATCATCGTATCAACCGATACAAAATTAATATTAATCTCACCTTTCTCAATACCCAAATGTGTACAAACCTTAGCCGAAAATGCCCCCACATCCAAGCCCAACTCCTGTCCTTTTAATATAGAAACAATAATCTGAAGATCTGAAAAAGAATACGTCTGACGATCATACGCCTCTACGTCCTCATTCATTACCACTAGTATTCTGACTGATAATATTATCCAGCTCTTTCTGATAATCCAACCGCGAATGATAAATCGCCTGAAACAACGATAAAAAGGCCGTCTTAATAGTCTCTAGCTCTTTTAACGTCAACGCACAGTCAACCAACTGCATATCATTTAACTTATGTTTAAAAACACGATCGACCATCCCTTCAATCTTCATCGGTGTTGGCTTATCCAACGATCGAACCGCCGCTTCAACCGAATCCGCTAACATCAAAATGCCTGATTCTCTAAAATTCGGCTTGGGTCCTAGATACCTAAACTCGTCTTCAATAGCCTCAGATTCTTTTTCTTGATGAAGTGCTTGCGAATAAAAAAATGACACCAGTGTCGTCCCATGATGTTGCAAGATAATATCAATTAACACCTTAGGTAATTTATATCGCTCCCCCATCTCTTGCCCGTCCTTAGCATGGGCACTAATAATCATTTTACTTATTCGAGGCGAAAGCTCATTATGAGGGTTCTCTACTCCAAACTGGTTCTCAGTAAAAAAAATCGGCCGCTTCATTTTCCCAATATCATGGAAATAGCCCCCAACCCGACAAAGAATGGCGTCTGCTTTAACGGCTTCCGCCGCTGCTTCCGCCAAGTTAGCGACCATAATGGAATGCTGATACGTCCCAGGTGCCGCCACCATCAACTTTTTTAATAAGGGATGATTCAAATTAGATAGTTCCAATAATGTATGCGGCGTGGTAATTTTAAACAATGACTCAAAATAAGGAATCAACGCCAAAGAGACCATCACGGAAACCACCCCATTACCAAACCCAAAGCCCATGTTCATTAAAAACCAAAGTGGATCATTAATCTCTTGAAACAAGCCTATTGAAACGACCATTAACGCATTAAAAAGACCCAGAATATACCCAGACACCATCAAATCTGAGCGACGATACTTCCGATAAAATACAAAAGTCGTCACTGCGTTAGCTGAAAACAAATACAAAAACAACAAAAAATCGCCCTTATACATCATCGCCACTAATAAAGAGGCCAAAGTCCCACAAAGCAATGATAAATTAGGCGTTACTAACATCGACAATATAATCGCCAAAATTGGAATCGGAATCAAAAACTGAATATCAAACTGACCTTGTACATCCATAACATTAAGTAATAATCGAGCAGAAAAAACCAATAAAAATAACACCAAAAAAATAAGAACAAAGTATTTCTTGTTTTTATAAACATGCTGATTAAAAAAGAAAATAAACCGCTCCACTAACACAAAAGACAAGCCTACCACAATGAGTAAACTAAGAAACTTATTAAGACTAGCCTGTAAGCCATAAACCCCTAAATCAGTCAATATATCCACATGATCTTGTGTCACCAAGTCACCTTCATAAACAATAGGCTGTCCTTCTTTAAAAATGGTCATCACTTTACTAATCTGACTTAATTGTTTATTAATTAATTGCTGAGTTTTGGTTTGATCTAATACTAAATTAGGCTGAACAGTAACTAAAATCAGCCCCACAATGACCCGTTCTTGCAATGGCGTTACATTTAAGACCGCCAATTGACTTTCCAACTGATCCCGAACCTGCTCAGAATCTACCTGCTGAAACCCTGTCAATAATAATTTTTCCGCATTGGCCAAGGTAAAATACTGTAACGAAGTCAACATTTCATCTGAAAAGGAAAGTAACTCTTGACGATCTTGAGCCGATAAAAAGCCCCACCCTTCAGGAAACGCACCGTCATCCACCACATACTCTTTCAAATAAGTAAAATACTGACCAATATGTGCCAATACCGCCTCATTGACCTGCGTATCAATAGAATAAACACGCCCCACACTGGCACGAACTTGATCACGAAGCTTAACCTCCTCATCTAAATCCGCCTTGGTTTGCGTCTCTAAATATCGAGTAGACACAATCGTCTGAGTCGCAATATCACCCGGAGAAAAAGCCACACTCTCGGGAATAAATGGTGAAAAAAGAACAAATGAAGACAAAATCACGCCAAGCGTAACAATCCCTACATATACCCCCTTATTTGCCAGAAGCTTATCAACTGAAATCATACCACTCCACATGATCAAATCGGCGATACCAGGTCATTTGCCGTTTAGCAAACTGACGAGTTTTCACCTGTATCAATTCTACCATTTCTTCCTTTGTGATACTACCTTGGATATAGGACAATACCTGAGGATAACCCAAAGCCTTAAATGAACGGGCATCCGGACTCACTCCTTGTGCCAATAACCCTTCAACCTCACTAACAAACCCTTGCCCCACCATTTCCAGGACCCGTTGATCGATACGCTCAATCAAAGATGCTCGTTCACAACGCAACCCTATCACCCGAACATCGGGTCGCGGAACCTCAGATCGTTGTCGAGACTCAGAAGGAGGGCGTCCTGTTTGATGATAAATTTCTAAGGCACGAATCACACGCCTTATTTGGGTAGGAACTACCCATTCCGAAGCACCAGGGTCCACCTGAAGAAGCTGATCATAAAGCCACTGTGAGCCCTTTTGTTCAACTTGGTCCAAAAGAGAGTGTCGAAACACCACATCTTCAGGCACTTCAGTAAATTGATACTCATATAAAAACGCATGTAAATACATCGGGGTCCCACCACAAATAATCACCGGGCCTTTGGCCTGCAACTGCGGTAATAAGGCCTTCGTTTGACGCATAAACATCATCACATCATACGACTCATCAGGCTTACAAATATCAATTAAATAATGTGGAATCTGTTGCCGTTGCAACACATCAACTTTAGCTGTGCCAATATCCAATCCTTGATAAACTTGAAACGCATCCGCTGAAATAATAGACGCATTAAACCGCTGTGCCAAAAGTAAAGACGCAGCTGTCTTGCCCACCGATGTAGGCCCTAATATCATTAAAATATCACCTGAACTTAACTGAATATGATCCAAATTAAACGCCACTATCAACCTCCTTCATTACGCTCATTATACCCACAAATACCGATCTTGAAACCTCATCGACATCTCCCAAACCTCTTGATCATCAAAAAAAGCAGCCTGCCCCTATTTTAGTCCCTCCCTAGTATGCTACAATAAACAACTATGATCAAATCTTGGCTTGGAAAAAAAGCACTTCAATTCATTGAAAGTCACGCTGGCAGCAAACAGTTTTATAGCATTGCCAATAAATTGTTTCGTCTTCCAACCCCTACCAAGCACCCCTTATTCTTTGCCCAACAACAAGCCACTTGGTGGCAAGGGCACATCAATAAGACCATAATCCCAAATAACCAAACCCAAATCTGGCCCTTCTGGCTCCAAGAGCAACTCAATGACCAACGCCCATTATATTCCCCATTCACCCAAACCATTCACAACCATCACCAACGCAAATGGACAGCGCTAAGTGCGCCAAACCAAGACCAGACCCCCAGTGTTGACCCAAAAGGGTTACTCACTTGCGCCCTTCATTCTTGGAGTATTGATCATTGGATCAAGCTTGATAACACCTTATATTCACCCGCAACAATCCAAAATACCCAACAAACATTTAGTAATAATCCCCCCTGTGTCACCACAAAATTCAAACTTAAACAACTCAATATTAAAATCACCTCTTTTCTTAAGGCCGGACACCCAGGCCAAGCCCCTATTTTCAACCAAATAAGCATCACTAACCATGATAAAGACCCTCAATCGCTATCATGCTTCATTGCCATTCGGCCCTATAACACTGAAGGCATTGCCCCTATTCAATCCATTCAATACTTGTCTAACCACGTTTTTATGGTCAACCAACAACTGGGCCTAATTTTAGATCAACCCCCTCACAATATCATCTGCTCTAACATGGAAAACGGAGATATCTCTAATCATTATGATCAATGGCAAATGATCCTTAACTCAGAATGTCCTAACCATTTCTGTTCAGCTCTTGCTGAGTTCAAATTAGATATAGCACCCAAAGATACCCAATCAATTTCTTCAAAGTGCATCATTCCCACCCAAACACTTCAATACAGCACCTTAAAAAAAGCCCTCAAAAAGAAAAAAAAGCGCCATTTAAACAATCAAATCAATGAGCTACAACTCTTAAAATTTGACCAAGAAAAAAGTTATGTCACCTACCAAAAGCAACAAGAACATCCCAATAAATCTTTTCTTTTTTCTTGCCAAAACTCAACCATTACAACATTATTCAATCAATCCATCAGTCACCTCGAAAACGCATGCTCACCACTCCCCCCTAAATTATCCCAAACCCACCTATCTATTCATGGCTACCTCAACCAAATACAAGCCCTCAATTTAATCGGAAACACCCAACTTGCTGAACGACAACTCAAACAACTAAGCACCCATTCATTCAACTCAATTTTGTCCTTAAAGCGATCCCACACCCTAGCAGAACTCGCCCATATTATCTCATGCATTCACCATCACTTTACCTTCCAACAAAATAAAGGAACCCTAGAACACTTCCAACCGATGATCGATGCCATTATTAACTTAATTGAAAAATCATGCCAAAAACCAAACCCCCTTTACCCCAGCATCAACGGCCTATTACCACCTTCATTTTCCAGCCATTTCTTAGATCATAAAGACTGCTTTATTTGGGACCAATTTTATGCATTTGCAGCCTGTAAAGCCGCAATCAACATATACAAGCAACTTGATATGAGCATAAAAATAAATCCATTAATCAGTTTATCTCAACGAATTAATCGGGCCATTGAAAGCACATGCAGCCATGTCAGTAAAACACAATCTGGCCCACTCCTTTTTCCCATCTCACCATCGGCATATAAAGACCCTAGAATCATCCGATCTTTAGTCGGCGTATATCCCTTAGGAGTCCTCTCAGCCAAAACCCCTAAGGTTCTTGCCAGTCTTGAATGGCTTGAAGCCCACCATACCCAAGATGGCATCTTACAATTCTTATCCAACCCCCTAGGGTTTAGCACCATTGACAATGGCCTTTTAGGAATCATCTACTGCCTACAACAATCTCCTAAACTATTCCCAACGCTCTCCTGGCTTATCAAAACCGCCAGCCCAACAGGCACCTGGCCAACCTCCATTTACCCCATTAATGGAAACGGCTGTGATGGCAATGGCCATGAGATTGAAAGCAATATAAACTTCATTAGTATCATTCGACATATGCTCATCCAAGATCAAGGCCAAGATTGTCAACTACTCCCAATGATACCCACCGAATGGCTTAACGAAAATCATCCCATCCAAATCCAAAACCTCCCCACCCAATTCGGCCCCCTTTCACTATCTTTAAGTATCCAAAACAACAAAGCCACCTTAGCGTTTAAACACCAGTTCCACCGCATGCCCAAGCAACTATCTATCCGTAGCCCAAAACGAATCAAAGCAGAACTGATTGATGGCAAACTCAAACCCATCAAAAGCCACACCTTATTCATTGACCCCAATCGCAGCCAAATTGAATTTATTATCGACGAAAGCACTCCCTAAGTTTCTACATGATACGAAAAGGAGACTACTATGATGTCAGCATCGAAAAATTAGTCTATAAAGGCTGGGGACTCAGCCAAGTCAATCAGTTCAAGGTCTTTGTTCCCAACAGCTTACCAGGAGATAAGCTCCAAATTAAAATCACCCAAAAATACCGATCCCATGCCGTAGGTCTTCCCCAAAAGGTGCTCAGCGCCTCCCCACTTAAAAAAGAGTCCCCATGCCAACACTTTAATCACTGTGGCGGCTGCCAACTTCTCAATGTAGACTATAACGACCAACTGGCACTCAAGACCGCCATTTTAGACGACTGTATCCAATCCACCTACCCTGAACTGCCCTGTGAACCCAAGCCCATCATAGGCACTAAAAACACCACTTACTATCGAAACAAAATGGAATTTTCATTTGCCCAACAAGACGAACATTGTGTCCTGGGCCTTAAAAAACGAGGCCAATTCGACCAAGTCATACCCATCAAACACTGTCACTTACAGTCGATTGATAGTAATCACATCCTCACATTTACACAGTCATTTTTTGATAAAAGCCCCTTAATCGGCTGGGACTACCGCCAAAATAAAGGCTGCCTAAGAAACCTCATCATCCGTCATTCCAAAACCCAAGATACATATATGGTCATTTTAGTCACGGCTCAAGCCCATCCCGAAATTTATAATGACTATGCCCAAGCACTTCAACAGCACTGCCCCAAAATCAAAAGCATTTATATCGCCCAAACCATGGACCAAAACGAACGCTCTTACTATGAATCTACCTCACTCATTTGGGGAGATCCCGTCATCTATGAATCCATTGGTAAGTATCGTTACCAAGTCTCCCCCTTCTCCTTTTTCCAACCCCATTCAATCTTAGCCGAAACCCTATATAATGAAATCAAATCTGCATGTGAACCTCAAAAAAGTGACGCCCTTATCGACTGCTATTGTGGCACTGGTAGCATCGGCATATTCTTATCTGATCAGGTCAAATCCGTTATTGGCATCGAAGAAAACCCCAGTGCCATTAAAGACGCCCAAACCAACATGACCCTCAACCAAACCCAAAACATGAAATTTTATGAAGGGCGAGTCAAAAATATTTTAAAGTTCAACAAGTTCACTGCCAATACCATCGTCGTCGACCCACCCAGATCAGGCCTGGTCCCCAAAGCACTTAAACGGATTTGTGCAGTAGGCGCTGACAAAATCATATATACATCCTGTAACCCCAACACCATGCTAAGAGACCTCAAAGACATGGCTGAGCTAGGCTATAAGGCCACCCAAATCCAACCTGTGGATATGTTCCCGCAAACTTTTCATATGGAATGTGTCACCCAACTCAAAAAAATCTAAATCAGGTGACCTACCACCCCCTCAAATAAGCAACCATAAAAATTCGATTAACGCCCTTGCCTTTTTCTGTTAAGATAAACAGCAATTCAAGGAGGTTACTTATGTCAAATCAAAAAAATGCATCCATTATCTATACCAAAGTCGACGAAGCCCCTGCCCTTGCAACCTATTCATTCTTACCCATCATTCAAGCCTATACCAAAGATACAGGCATAGAAATTGAAACCCGAGATATTTCCCTATCTGGCCGAATTATCGCCAACTTTTCAAGCTACTTAACCCCCGAACAACAACAAGCCGATCACTTAAGTGAGTTAGGCGAATTGGCCAAAACCAAAGAAGCCAACATCATCAAACTTCCTAATATTTCAGCCTCTATTCCCCAATTAAAAGCGGCTATCCAAGAGCTTCAAGAGCAAGGCTATGCCATTCCTAATTACCCAGACGAACCAAGCAACGATGAAGAAACACAAATTCAAGCAAAGTATGCCAAAGTGTTAGGATCTGCAGTCAACCCTGTATTAAGAGAAGGAAACTCCGATCGAAGGGCCCCTAAATCAGTAAAAAACTATGCCAAAAAGAATCCCCACCATATGGGAGAATGGACCCCTGAATCAGGTGCCCATGTGGCCCATATGAACAACGGTGATTTTTTCTCTAACGAACAATCCACCACAATTTCAAACGCCACCAAAGTGCGTATCCAATTTAAAGATCAACAAGGAAACACCCAGGTCCTCAAAGACAATATTGCCATTCAAGAAAAGGAAGTCATTGATGCCACCTTTATGAGTATCAATGCCTTGGGACAATTTTTAGAAGACCAAATCCAAGACGCCAAAGACAAAAACCTATTATTTTCATTACATATGAAAGCGACCATGATGAAAATTTCAGACCCCATTATATTTGGCCAAGCGGTAAAGGCCTATTTTAAGCCCGTATTTGAAGCACATCAAGCCACCTTTGAGGCATTGGGAATCAATCCTAACAATGGCTTTCAAGATGTAGAAGCAAAAATCAAGACCTTACCCGAAGCAGAACAAGCCCAAATCCAATCGGATATCCAAAAATGCTACCAACAACAAGCCAAACTGGCCATGGTAAACTCCGATAAAGGAATTACCAACTTACATGTCCCTAGCGATATTATTATCGATGCGTCCATGCCAGCCATGATCCGAGAATCCGGTAAAATGTGGGGTCCCGACGGTCAGCTTCAAGATGCCAAAGCGATCATTCCCGATCGCTGCTATGCAGGGGTCTACCAAGCCACCATTGACGATTGCAAACAAAATGGCGCCTATAACCCAAGCGAAATGGGTAGTGTCTCCAATGTAGGATTAATGGCCCAAAAAGCTGAAGAATACGGCTCTCATGACAAGACCTTTCAAGCCCCTAATAATGGTGAAATCTCAGTCATTGACGAACAAAACAATAGTATCTTTACCCACTCCGTAGAAAAAGGCGATATTTGGCGCATGTGCCAAGTTAAAGACGCCCCCATCAAAGACTGGGTCAAATTGGCCATTACTCGAGCAAAAGCCAGCGGCAGCCCCGCCGTTTTCTGGCTTAATGATCAACGTGCCCATGACCGTCAACTCATCAAAAAGGTCACCACCTATCTAAAAGACCATGACACCCAAGATTGTGAAATCCATATTATGTCACCCATCGAAGCCACTAAATTTTCCATCCAACGCATCAGAGAGGGTAAAGATACGATTTCAGTTACTGGAAATGTCCTCCGAGATTACAATACCGACTTATTTCCCATCTTAGAACTCGGCACCAGTGCAAAAATGCTATCGATTGTCCCCCTAATGAACGGCGGCGGCCTGTTTGAGACCGGTGCAGGAGGATCAGCCCCCAAACATGTACAACAGTTTGAACAAGAAGGTCACTTACGATGGGATTCATTGGGCGAATTTTTGGCCCTAAGTGCCTCGTTTGAGCATTTTGCAAATGTAACAGGCAACACCAAAGCAAGTATCTTAGCCCAAACCCTTGATACCGCCACTGGCCAGTTCCTAGACGAAAAGAAATCCCCGTCCCGAAAAGTGGGTGAACTGGATAACCGAGGTAGCCACTTCTATTTAACCCTTTATTGGGCCCAAGCATTGGCCAAGCAAAATGATGACCCTGAAATCAAGGCCAAGTTTGCCACCATTGCCCAACAACTTCAAGACAACGAAGAAAAAATCGTAACTGAGCTAGCCCAAGCACAAGGCCATCAAGAAGATGTGGGTGGCTATTACCGACCAAATTGCGAAAAAGCCAAAAAGGCCATGCGACCTAGCCCAACATTTAACCAACTATTAAGTCAAATATAGACCTGGTTAAAAGCTAAAAAAAAAGAGGGGGGGGGCAATACCCGCTAAAACACAGGCATTCAAAGCCATACTAAATACGATTCACAAAATTAGTTAATATATTTATTATTAACATATAAACAATAAATCAAAGAGCCCCTATATGGCTATTTAAACGTCTCTTAAGCGCCTCCCTTAAAAAAGGACTTAACAAGACCTTACCAAACTTAATTGAACAGGCGGAACATCATGAATAAGCCCAAGAAAGCCCCCTCAATAGACACCGAAGGCAAAGTCCCACCTAACCCTTCATAAGTCGGAAACACATCACACAGCAACACACTCGCTAAAAACAGTTATCACACTCACATAAACGCCAATTTACTTAACTCCATACCCCCTCATCCAGACGCCCACACTCTCAAACAAAACTCTAATATATACCTTTTAACCCTCTTAACCCCCAGCATCTCTTATCACATTAAAATGCCCCCATCCGCAATAATCGTTTGCCCATTAATATACGAACTTTGTTTCGATGCTAAAAAAAAGACAACATTCGCAATCTCATCTGGCTCCCCTACCCGACGCAAAGAACACATGGTTGAAATAATCCCATTAAAATAATCTGACAAATCTGGATCTGCCTTTAACTCTTGTATCATCCCAGACTCAACATAACCCGGCGCCACACAATTAACCCGTATATTCTTAGGCCCCAGTTCTCTTGCCAAAGACCGAGTCAATGAAATTACCGCCCCTTTTGACGCACAATAATTAGCTTGGCCAACCTGTCCCGAAATTGCAGCGATAGAAGACACATTAACAATAGCACCTGATTTTTTAGCGATCATTCCTGGCAAACATGCCTGAATACAGTGAAATGCGCCGTCCACATTAACACGCATCACAGACCTCCAAGAATGGGCATCCATTTGAACTGCCAACTTATCATCCTTAACTCCAGCATTAATAACCAAAACATGAACACGAAAACCAAGCAATCGAATCCTAGAAAATAGCGTTTTAATACTCTTTTTATGACTAATATCACATCTTAAAACCTCACAATGACGCCCCTCTTGCTTCAATGACTTTTTAACTGATAATGCTACTTTTCTATTTTTTTGATAAGTCATAATCAACGGCAAAGTTGATTGAGAAAATCGGCGACAAATGGCCTGACCTATATCACTTGTCCCACCTACAATCAACACTGCTTTCTTTAACCCCATGCTCATCCTACCTCCTTTTTTACCCAATAAAGCACATAATTAAAAGCTCGGTCTAAATAAGAGACCAACACTAAGCCTTCCTTATCTTCACCCTTTTCAGATGACTTCCACGAAATCTGTCCAATAGCTCGTCTATTCACAAGGTGTTCATATGCATTCACTAATTGAAGATTAGATAAACAAGCCTCTGCCTCTCCAAGCACCACCTTTGGCGCACTTAATAAAGGTATAGAATCAAATCTTTGATTAAGTAAATTTAACGCCTCCCATTCAATTTGTTCATGAGGAAAATAAACAGAAGAAACAGAACAACAAACCATTGAAATATCCGACCACTTAACACCGGATTGTTCACAAAACTGCTGAATAATTCGAGAATATTGTTCCTCCATATTTTTCGAATCAAGCCTCCCAATCATATACTCTTGAACAAAAACACCCTGACCTGACGTATCCTCTGACTCAAGCATACAAAAACTAGCCCCTTCAGAAGGCACCAACTCATCTATATCTAACACCCCCCTCAGGCCTTTATAATACTCATCATATAAAACCTTATTTTGATGCAGCGATAACATTGATAAGGTCTCAACACCCCCCACTAAAATCTTTTGTATTCTCTTTCTCTGAATCAAACGAAGCCCCCAAATAATAGATTGTGCGCCAGATACAGACGAGCTTCCTATTGATTGAGCATACCCCATCAACCCAAACTGTATACATATTTGACCACAAACTATATTTCGAGATAATAAAGGAAACGAAACAGGGCTAATTTTATTGAGTTTAAATAAAATATGAAGAAGCTTCGAATAAGATAAAAATTCTGGCCGTGACAAGCCCACAATACAACCAATTTCTTTCCTATTCACTGATTGAGACAAATAGCCCGCTTGATCTAATGCATCTCCTGCTCCATTCACCGCCATCGCCACAAAACGATTGGTTAATTTTAACGCATCTTTATTAAGATACTTAACCGGATCAAGGTCATTAATTTTCCCAATTTTACTACTCTGAGTAGGGGCCTGAATCGACTTTGGATAGTTAGAATAGTATAAGCGGGCACGATCCTCTTTCTGCTTCACTTCTTTCCAAGCATCTCCCAAAAGCAACGATACCCCATACCCAGAAACGTACCCCTTAGTTTTTTCCATTATACACCCCCATAATCGCAACTGCATTATTCCCCGCAAACCCCAAAGAATTAATCAATATATTTGAAATTTCACAAGATAACGACTCTCCATACACCAACTCAATATTTTCTAACTCCCCAAATAATGGGTCCTTAGAAGCCAAATTAGATGTTGGCGGTATCAGTTGATGATTAATAGACCCAATCGCCGAAACTAAACTAATCACCCCTGCCGCCCCCATACAATGCCCCATATTCGCCTTATTAGAAGTAATTCTTAACGGAGAGACCCGCTTTTCTAAATCAAATGCCTGATCAACAGCCAGTAACTCTGTTTGATCATTTTTAGGGGTCCCCGTCCCATGAGCAATTACATACTGAATACTATCCGGAGACAATCCGCTATCTTTAATTGCCATTTTCATTGCAAGGGCTTCCGGCACCCCATCATCAGTCGGTGATACCAAATTAAATGCACTATTATTTGCGCCATAACCCAAGGCTCTCGCAAATATAGGCGCTCCTCTTTGAAGCGCATGAGATTCCGACTCTAAAATAATAGCTGCAGCACCATCACCAATCACAATACCTGAACGATTCTCATCAAACGGCCTCGGTAAAGATGACGAAACTGCAAAAATACTATTAAACCCCGCATGCACACACTCCACAATAATATCACCACCAGCAACCACAACAACATCACAAGTCCCGTCTCGAATTAAATCCAATCCATACCCATACGCATCTATAGATGACGCACACGCCGTCGACACCACACTAGTTACTCCCTTAATATTAAAAATAGAAGCTATGGTATTTGCCTGATAAGACACATCCGTAAAATCATCATAAGAACAATCCATAAAAAAAGGATCCTCATTCATTATTTCCCGCAACCTATCCAATTGCTGTTTACCACTAGAACACAACGTCCCCACCATACAGCCAACCTTATCGCCATATAAATCAAGATCAATATTAGATCGATTCACCGCCTCTTGAATCGCAAGAACCGCTAACTTAGTTGCATCTTCTTTAATAGGACCAAACCCGCCCTTTTCAAATAATCCATCCACGACATCCCAATCAACTTCTGAACCCAAAGAACTCCGATATAATGACGCATCAAAACGCTCAATAGGTTTCACCTTACTTTTACCATCACAAAGGGACTGCCAAAACGAATCAGCGTCATAGCCAATCGATGTAATCGCCCCATATCCTGTTACCACAACAGGTCTCATAACACTATATCCTTTTTAGATAAAACCGATAATAGCAATGTCGCTTTAAAAACAGACACACTATCTAGACTCCCCTTTGCCTGACAGGTCCATATTGTTGGAAAATTTCGTTTAATATTAATAGAAATCTTTACTTCTTGATCTGGATAAACCGGGTGAGTGACCCTAAATCGGTCAACCCCGGCTAAAACCCCCACCTTATCTTGAGCCAACTCACTTTCTTTAGAAGTCTTAGCACAAATAACACCACATATTTGAGCGGCCGCCTCTATAAGCAATACACCTGGAATCACTGGAAAATCAGGAAAATGCCCTTGAAATAAAATATGATTTTTGGGCAGCCTGGTAATACCCACACCTTGATTTTGATTAATAACCTCTACTGACCTTAATAAGTCAAAGGGATAACGATGCGGAATAAATGTATTAATTTCATCTTCTTTAATAATCATCATTACAGATCATCAAAATCATCTTCATCCGACATCAAGGCTAAAACCTCATCTTCCGTTTTTGCTAAAAAAGCCTCCACTAATTCAAGATCATATTGATTAATAATATAGGATGCAATTCCATTAATTGTCATTTCAAACTCAAGCCCCATATTCTCTGGAAGGTCCACCCCTAAAGACTCATGAATATAAACAATCATATCAAATGCACGCAATGAGTCTAAGCCCACCTGGGATTTAATATCTTCACTCCAACTAATGGACTCCAATCGAGTTTGATCAAGCTGCAAAACCCCTTTAATAAAAAGCAGAACCTGATTACCCACCTGTAATTGAAACTCATTTTTATTCATTATTATCCTCCTTTAATTTTTAAAAAAACCATATTTACGCCACAAACATCTAAGTTTATGAATTAACTATGCCCTTACAAATAATTTACAATAAAAACAATATCGTACCGATCCGGTACTGTCAAGTAAGAGCTTTACATACCGTACTCTAAACTAGCAAATAACTCCCATTTAATTAAAGTACACCCTCACAAAATAAGGATAAAAAATAACGGTACATCGTTATTTATTGACAACACCCCTGAATATGAAGATATCGACACAAGGGCACCGCCGATATGGCCCCTAACATAGGCGCAGTTAGATACAACCACAAATGCCCAAGCTCACCCGAAACTAATGCCGGACCTAAAGATCGAGCCGGGTTCATCGACGCGCCCGTCACAGGACCTGCAAATAGTGCCTCTAAGGCCACCGTACCACCAATGGCCACTCCGGCCATTAAGCCCTTTTCTTTCGCACCAGTGGCCACACTCAAAATCACCAACATCAATAAAAAGGTCATTAAATATTCATAAACAAAAGCCCCCCCCATAGACACCGAAGGCAGGGTCCCACCTAACCCTTCATGAGTCGGAAACACATCGCATAGCAACACACTCGCTAAAATCGCGCCTACACATTGACTTAACACATACATCACCGTGTCTTTGAGCTGGCTACGCCTCAACATATAAAAACCAAGACTCACTGCCGGGTTAATATGGGCCCCTGACAAGTCCCCAATCACATAAATAACCGCCATCACCACCAAGCCAAAGGTCAGTGAAATTCCGACATGACCGATACTGCCCCCAAAAATATCATTGGCAATAATGGCCCCAGTCCCGGCAAAGACCAAAAAAAAGGTCCCCATCATCTCCGCAATATATCGCCTCATGACAAATACCGCCCTAACTCAGATTCAAATTTATGATAAATTAAATCACGGACCTGACGAAACACATCTAAACTGAGTCCAACAGGGTCCTCAAAAGACCAATGCAAATGCTGATATTGACCTAAAAACACCGGACAAGCGTCTTTGGCATGATCGCAAACCGTGATCACCCAATCAAAACTCTGGCCTTCAAATAATGAAAGCGCTTGAGACTGATGGCCTGAAATATCGATCCCTATTTCATTCATCACCGAAATCGCACTCTCATTCACACTGGACGGATGACTCCCCGCACTAAAGACCTCACAACGATCCGAATACAAGTGCCGCACAATGCCTTCTGCCATTTGAGAACGACATGAATTCCCGGTACATAAAATTAGTATCTTAACTAGATGAATGAGCAAAGCCTCCATGGCGAATAATATCACCGTCCACCCAATAAATCACATCTTCTGCAATATTAGTCGACAAATCTGAAATTCGCTCCAAGTGATATGAATTCCTCAAAATACTACTCAATGTACTAATCTGTTCCGGTGATTCTTTCATTTTATTTAACACCAACACTTTCATTTCTTGCTTCAACGCATCCACTTCATCATCAATCAAACAAACTTCTCTTGCCAACTCAGGGTCTTGTTGGGTAAATGAATCCAAACTTTTCTTCAACATATTCAATGACTTTTGAATCATCTCAGGTAGAAAAAACGCCCCCCCATACTCAGACAAACGAATATCTCGATCTGAAAACACCGTGACCTTTTTAACAATATTAACCGCCAAATCACCAATTCGTTCCAAATCATTATTCATCTTCAAGATCCCAACAATAAATCTTAAATCTTTTGCCAAGGGCTGATAAACAGCCATAATCCGCAAACACTCTTCCTCGATTGCAATCTCCAATTGATCAATTTGCCGATCTTTATCCATCACAATCTGGATATTCTTAGGCTCTGTTTTCATAAACGACTGGACCGCCAAATGCACATTCTGCTCCACTTCAGCACAGTAATTTAAAAACATTACGTTCAGATCCTTAATCGCCTTCTCAAGGGGACTAGACATTTTTTTCCTCCTTATGATGAGTCATTGGAATATAAATTGAAAACTGACTCCCTTTATTTTCTTCACTAGTCACAGACACCCTTCCCGAATGAGATTCGGCAATATGTTTAACAATGGCCAAGCCAAGACCCGTTCCCCCCAATTCCCGACTTCGCGCCGCATCAACACGATAAAAGCGTTCAAACAAATGGGGGATATGCTCCTGAGAAATCCCACATCCTTGATCCCGTACTGACACAATATTCTCACCCGAGGATTGGGCTAACAATACGTCAATTTGAGCATTGTCCGAGCTATACTTAATCGCATTATCAAGCAAATTAATAACCGCCTGCTCCATTAAAGAAACATTCATTTTGGCCATTACTTTTTTACCAGATTCAGATTCAAATTTAATATTAAGCGCTTTCTGATGCGCCTTCTTCTGACATAACACAATGGCTCGCTCAATCACCTCATTCATACAATCTCGCTCTGTTTCAATCCATTTATTTTCCTGCTCTTGTTCAATTTTAGATAAACTCAACAAATCATCAATAATCGACTCGAGTCGAATGGTATGATCTTGAATAATGGTCAAAAACTCTTCGGTTTCATTTTTATCCTCAAAATCACTTCTAAATAAGGTCTCTAAAAAGCCTTTAATAAGGGTAATGGGTGTTTTGAGCTCATGAGAAACATTGGCAACAAAGTTTTGACGCATCTTTTCCAATCGTTTTATGCGTGTAATATCATGTAACACAATAAGGGCGCCCACACATTCCTGTTTCGCATTTTTTAATGCCATGCCATGCCCATGTAAAATCAATTTTTGTGGATGAAGAAGCGCAATATCCTCTTGAACCAATTCATTTGAGGCTAATGCCTGATGAATCATGGTCTGAATCGCCGTATTTCTGACCACTTCTCCAACCGAACGCCCCTTAACATCATCACTTTCAATACAGAAATACGTTTTAGCCGATTGATTCATCGTGGTGATGGCCCCATCAACATCAACCGTAATGACGCCCTCTATCATCGTGGATAAAATGGTCTCTTTTTCACTTACATGATCCAAAACCGTTTGAATTCGATCTTTAATTTGAAAGGACATATTATTAAATGCGTCTGCTAATTGTTTAAACTCTTGGGTATTAGGCACCGGAAGTTGAAACTCAAAGTTCCCTGTTGAAATTTCATCGGCCCCCATCGCAAACTCCTGAATAGGCTGACTAATCTTTCGAGAAACAAAAAACCCAACCATCGCAGAAAAAATACTAATCAAAACCCCCCACAGTATTGTTTTTTTCATCAAGCCATTCAAGGTCTCATCTAAGTCATTAATCGGAATCGAACTTCGCATCACCCCCACGATTTGATTATCCAACTGAATGGCCTTGGCAACATAAAGCATTCTTGTCCGCAAAGTCCGACTATACCGCGTGGCCATTCCCCAGTTACCCGAAAGCGCCTGTACAATCTCAGGGCGCTGGGCATGATTATCCATTTTTTCAGGCCGCTCATCAGAATCGACTAACACCTCACCCTTAAGATCCACCATCGTAAATCGTGTGGACGTCTTTTGACCTTGCTCCGAAATAAGGGCCCTTAATTTCAAAAACTCCCGACTTTTAAAGTAAGGCGTCACTTGTGTTTCCATCAACAGTGTCCGTGCCCGCAAGTCATTACTAGTCTGAGCTAAATAAAAGGTTTTAAACGCACTTGAGCTATATATCACTAATAAAATTAAGGCAATAAAAATTACCAACAAATACGAAGGATATAATTGCCAAATAAGTTTCTTTGCCTTCATGGGCCATCCTTAAATTTATAGCCTACCCCACGAACCGTATGAATATACGTGGCCGCCACGCCCAATTTTTTTCGAATTGAAACCAAAAGCACATCCACCAAACGCTTAGTAACAAACTCACTATCACCTTGCATCGCATCAATAATTTGATATCTAGAAAACACCCGTCCAGGTTGACTGGCAAGGCAACATAACAACTTAAATTCAGTATGATTTAACAAAACCTGCTCAGAATTCACATATTCCTCATAGCGTTCAGGAAATATTTTCAACTGATTAAAGGACAAAACCGGTTCCGATTCCGATACCGTTTTAAGGGGCCGTCTTAATACCGTTCGGACTCTTGCAATTAATACAGCTACACTAAAAGGCTTGGTAATATAGTCATCTGCACCCAACTCTAGCCCCGTGACAATATTCGCTTCTTCAGCTTTTGCCGTCAACATAATAATCGGAATGGCCTGGGTATCTGGCTCCGCTTTTAGTTGCTTACATACCTCAAACCCATCCTTAGCAGGTATCATAATATCCAATAAAACCAAATCTGGCCGATTTGTCTTAACAAACTCAACTGCATTTTCACCAGACTCATAACTTAAGACGTCATATCCTTCCTTACCCAAATTATAACTAAGCAAGCGAACAATATCCTTTTCATCCTCAATCACACAAATTCTTTTTTTCATCCAAATTTCCTTGTTAAATATTCTTCAGTACGCGTATGTTTAGGGGTCGTAAAAATAGTATCTGTACAGTCATACTCAATTAATTCTCCAAGATATAAAAACGCCGTCATATCTGAAATTCGAGATGCCTGTCCAATATTATGTGTCACCATAATAATAGTAACCTTGCTCTTTAATTCTATAATAAGTTCCTCTATCCGTGTAGTTGCCTTCGGGTCTAAGGCCGATGTCGGCTCATCTAATAATAAAATTTTAGGCTTCATTGCCAAGGCCCTTGCAATACAAAGCCGCTGTTGTTGGCCTCCTGATAAAAAAGTCCCTTTTCGATGCAATCCGTTCTTCACTTCATCCCAAAGGGCTGCCTTTTCCAAAGAATCCACAACAATCTCTTCTTTCTCAGCCTTCGTTAATTTAATCCCATTTAAATAATACCCTGACAGCACATTATCATAGATACTCATAGTGGGAAACGGGTTCGGTCGCTGAAAAACCATCCCCACTTTACGCCTAACCAAAATCGGATTCATTTCCAATAAATTCTTTTTATATAAATACATCCCGCCATCCATACGAACCCCTGAAATCAAATCATTGAGCCGATTCATTGAGCGAACCAAGGTCGACTTCCCACAGCCCGATGGGCCCATAATTGCCGTCACCTTTTTTCTATAAAATGAAAGATTAATATCTTTAAGAATATGATGTTCATTAATATGAAGGTTAAACCCCTGGACATCTAAAACGCTTGTATTGACTGTCATTTTTTAAGCACCACCTTTGATAATATACTCAACATTAATACAAATAGAACCAAAAGCAAGGACGCACCCCAAGCAATATCTTGCCAGTCCTTATACGGACTGGTTGCATAATTAAAAATTAATAACGGCAATGAATTCACCGACTTGAAAATATTAACATTCATAAACGGATTACCAAATGCCGTAAACAGTAACGGCGCCGTCTCCCCTGATACCCGTGCCACCCCAATCAATGCCCCTGATAAGATGCCACTTTTTCCTGACGGTAAAATCACTTTCAAAATAGTGGTATAGTAAGGCGCCCCCAATGCATAAGCCGCTTCTCTTAAAGAATCCGGAATTAATTTCAAGGTCTCTTCCGTGGACTTGGTCACAATCGGCAACATCATTAACGCCAAGGCAATCCCACCTGAAAGCAAGGAAAAGGCCCCTAAGGGCATGACTATCCAGGCATAAGCAATAATACCCATCACTATAGAAGGAATCCCCTGAAGGGTATCAATACAAAGCCGAGCCATCTCCGGGATCACTCCTTTACGAGTCTCAGATAAATAAACCCCCATCAAAATCCCAAGTGGAACCGCAATAAGCGCCGAAATAAGCACCAGTAACAAGGTCCCAACAATCGCATTAGATACCCCACCCCCAAGCTCACCCACCGGCTTAGGTAACTGAGTAAAAAAGGTCCAACTTAACGCTGAAAACCCTTGGCTAAAAATATAATATAAAATAAATAACAACGGCAACATCAATAGTACCGACAACGCCGCCATGATCCCTTTAAAAAAGCGATCCAAAATTAAACGAACTTGAACAGAGCGAGCAGCATTCATTGAACTGGCATCCATTTCTTAATAATATATCGACCCAATAAACTAAAAATAGCAGTAACAAAAAAAAGAATTAGTGCCAACTCCACAAGACTCGACAAGTACAAGGCCTCGGAAGCTTCAGCAAACTCATTGGCAATAACACTAGCCAAAGTATTCGCAGGACTAAACAGAGACGTCGGAATCTTATTAGAATTACCAATTAACATAGTCACTGCCATTGTCTCACTAATTGCACGACCAAAAGACATCAAGACCCCTGCAAACATCCCTGACTTTGCATAAGGCAAAATCACCTTTTGAATCACCTCCCAAGGTGTGGCCCCTAATGATAAGGCCGCTTCTTTTAAATCCTGAGGCACCAAGCTAATCACTTCACGACTAATAGACGCTGAATAGGGAATAATCATTAAGGCCAATACTATCGAGGAACTAAAAATCCCCACCCCATGGGCCAAGACCCCGATAGAATTCTCAAAGTCCCGCACCATTGGCACTAAGACAAACAAGCCCCAAAACCCATAAATAATAGACGGGATCCCTGCCAATAAATCCAACATCCCATTAAAAACCGATCGAAAAGCGCCCTCTTTTAAATATTCCCCCAAAAACAAAGATAAGGCAAAAGAAAACGGGACCGAAATAATAAGCGCCAATACGGAGGTGATCATCGTCCCTAACAAAAACGGCCAGGCACCAAAGGTCTCTCTAACCGGGTCCCAAATACTTTGATAAAGAAACGAGACCCCTGTTTCACGAATAGAAAGCATCGACTCCATTAGTAATGTAAAAAAGATCCCTAAAAGCAAGCCAATCGCAAGCAAACCAGACACGAGCAGGAGCTTCTTAAAAAGACGCTCCTTAAGCTCAACAAAAAGAATCGGACGACTACCGTTACTCAAATTGATATGGCCTCTCCTGAATAGGTCATCGACTCAATAATGGCCTGTGCTTGCTTTGCCACTGGCTCAGATAAAGGGGCATATAAGAGTGGTCCCACAAATCGCTGACCATCACCAATCATCCACTTAAGTAGCATTTTAGTCGCTTTTGCCTGCTCAATAGATCGCGAGTTAAACTTCTGTTCTTTATAGCTCAATATCCAGGTAAAGCCACTAATCGGGTACCCAAATTTAGCCGATGTATCTGTAATCGAAGCACGTGTATCATCAGGAATCGTTGTATTGGCTGCCTGAGATACCGATTCAAGTGACGGAAGAATATAATGCCCACTTTTATTTCTAATACTGGCCAAAGGCATCTTATTTTGCTCGGCATAAATATGACCAATATAGCCAATCGCACCCGGAGTCTGCTGAACAATCCCGGCGACACCTGCGTTTCCTTTCCCGCCCAAGCCATCCGGCCAATTAATTGATTTTCCTCTCCCCACTTTAGATAACCAAGACGGGCTCACCTTCGACAAATAGTCCGTAAAAATAAAAGTGGTCCCACTCCCATCAGAACGGTGAACACTCACAATCCGAAGCTCTGGCAAGCTCACGTCTGGATTAATATCTTGGATACGAGAATGATTCCAATGGGTAATCGTTCCCAAAAAAATGTCAGCAAGCACCGAAGGGCTCAATTTAAGTTGAGAAACACCTGGCAAATGATACGAAAGAACCACCGCCCCCAAACAAACAGGGATATGTAAAATATCATTGTCAGATTTTTGAAGTGCCTGGTCACTCATAAACGCATCTGTTGCCCCAAAATCTACGGTTTGATTTTTCAACTGACGGATCCCCCCTCCCGACCCAATCGACTGATAGTTAATTCTAGGCCCAAACTCTTGATGATATTCATCAAACATTTTTGAATACAATGGATAAGGAAAAGTTGCACCAGCCCCTTGCAGCTCCGTCACCTTCTCCCCATCCTCGCATCCTACTAAACACCCCAATAGCACAGTTAACATTCCGATCCATTTAATGATGCTTTTAACAGGTCGATCACTCATTTTTTTCTCCTTTATTCGTCATTTATTTTTACTTCTAAAATTTAACATTCAAATCCACCTGCACTAAGACCTGTGGATCTTTCTCACCCTCAATTTTATCCATACTATAATAGTCAATCCCTAGGACCATAGTATCTGAAAAGCCATAATTAAGCCCCCATTCAAGCCCTGCCACATTCGTGGCCCCTCCATAAGAATCTGAATCTGGAAACGTATCTAACCAGGCATCGGCTTCAAGACGTCGATAACTCACTTTTGATTGCCATTTCCCAATTCGATTCACTTTCTGATCTCCAACCTGAACCCCAACAATAAGCCCTTGATGATCCCGCTGTAAATGATTATTGATCACCATTTCTCCAAAGGCCCTCATCAAAGGCACCCCCCATCGCCCTTTAAAATCAACTTGAGCACTATACACCATCGATGAAAACTCATTTTCTAATCCTGAAGATGCACCCGAATTGGTATCCGCAGAATGATCCAAGCTAACCCCTTTCAAATAGCGACTTAAATAAAGCCCAAGAGCCACACGTCCTTGTAGCGAATCACCAAGCATCCAATCCGCACGAGGTTGAATCACCAACAAGTAAGGGTCCTTGGCACTAGACTTAAGCTCATCTAAGACAAAGTATCCACCTGTAATTGCATATTTAATCTGACGCGCTTGATGATAAACCCGAATCCCCAGCCCTTCCGGATTAATATCCGAGTCCCATAACAAATCGGATGGCCGCCATAACGGGTTCTTCATCTTACCACCAAAAACCTCCATTCTGCTCGAAAAAGCGTGAGAAAAAAAGGCATAGTCCAGTCGAATATCTGGCGTTTGAAACGAGTCTTGAAAGGTTTGATTGGTTGACCTTGGGTCCGCCCCACCCGTAGCCAATCCAAACTTAACCTTACTTTGAGAACAAAGAACACGTAACCCTCCCAATCGAATTCGACTTCGGTTCCGAATTCGGTGAACACCTTCCGAATTCTTTTCAGATTGATATCGAAGCCGAAAATCTCCTTTCAATGTCAGCAACGACAACGGCTCATTCTCAAGAGTCTCTGCCAAGATATGACTGGTCCCATTAAACAGTAACAGCAGCATCAGCATTAACCCTTGTATAATTTTCATCAGACTTCCTCCTCATTCAAGTATTTTCTTCATCATTACCATTATCATAACCAATGCATGTTCTTGAACCATACATTACATGATTAACGTTTGATTAAAACTTGAATAAAACGGCTGGCATTATTACTAATAAAAAAATAGATCCAGCACCTAAAAGCACCTACTAATAAATGCTCAGCACCACCCATTCAATCCGTTTCAAGTTCATCCCCAAATCAACCCAAAACGATATTAATGCCCTGTCATAATTAAGTGCGAAATAAAAAGCGTAACCCCATAGAACAGACCCAAGCTAAGACCAAGACCAAAATAACAGCAACACTAGGCGGCACATCTAGAAAAAATGAAACCCACAATCCCAACATAGAACTAAGCACCCCAATCACCCAGCCCACTTTTACTTGGGATCTAAATGAATCGTAACTTTGAACCACAGATAATATGGGTAATACCAAGTACGAAAACACCAATAAAACCCCTACCATCTTTACTGAAGAAGTCACTACCAATCCAAACAAGACATAAAAAACAAAGTCCCATTTTTGACCTTGTGGTTGTATAAAATAAGGATGTAATTTAAGTAACACACACCCAATCAATGCATATAACCCAACCGCCATCCACACCTCCGAAGGTTGAACAAAAAGCAAATGACCCGTCAACATTTCTTGGATATGATGCCCTTCAAGCCCCGCCATGGAAACCATGGCAATACTTAATGCTGTAGCGGTAATATAGGTCACCCCAATCACCGCCTCTTGCAAGTTATTTTCCTGATAAATGGGCTTTAATAAGGTCAGCACCAAAGATGCCAGCACCGTAAACCCAAACCCAATCAAAAACAATAACAACGGCTCATGAACGCCCATCAAATAACCGGCAATATACCCTAGCGCGGCCCATTGGGCCAACGCTAGGTCAATAAAGATAATCCCTCGCCGCAAGACAAAGGCCCCAAAATAGGCGTGAACCAAGACCAATGCCACACAAACTAAGAAAGGAAAAATCAACATCCCAATCATTTTAGAACAGCCTGAACAAGGGTATCAAAAAGGTCAAAATAATGATCAATATCTCCTTCCCCAACATGAGGAGCCGCACTAACAAATCGGGCATCAATCTGCTTGGCAAAGCCACGACCAGCAGGCGCTGGATAGTAGTCTGCCATTAAGACCACAAAGGGCCCTTGCAACTCAGAGACTTGCTCTTTAAGGGCACTCAAATGACGAATGCTAGGGGCAATCCCCGGCAAGGGCTCTAATTCACCAATACTGGTCAAATTAAAGGCCTCAAAAAAGTAAGACCACACCTTATGATAGGTAATAAAGATCTGACTCTTAACAGCTAACAACTGATCATTCCAAACCTTAGCCTTTCGTTCCAGCTCTGTCGAAAACCGTTGGTAATTCGCCTCAAACTCCGATCGATTCTCGGGTGATAGTTGAGACAAGTGGTCCCGAATCTGAGCAGCGATCAGAACCCCATTATAAGGATCCAACCAATAATGAGGATTTCCATGTTGATGGACATCGCCCATGCTCCCATCCAGATCATGATCAGGTATTTCCAATTTCCGAATCGGCACCGAGGCATCCAAGTACCCATGTTCACCCGGAAAAACCCGAGCATTACGTGCCACCTGAATCAAGCCATCGATCCAAGAATCTTGTCCCATTCCCAATCGAATCAGTAAATCAGCCCGTTTAACCTTCATCACCATGGACGGTCGAGGCGTCACATGATGAAGATTCCGGCTCCCTTTAATCAAAGGCTGCACTTCAACCAAGTCACCACCAATCTCTTGGGCAATACTGGCAAAATCCTGGGTAATGGCCACCACCTGAATCTGATCTGCCATGGGCTGGCTAAAAGCGCCAACCCATAACAACATTGCGACTAAAAAGGCGCGAGATTTATTGAAGGACATGCGAGTGTGGACCCATTCCAAAAATAAATTGCGCATAAACAGCAGACGTGACATTATCACCGCTATTATATTGCAATCTAAACTTGGACGTTTCACTTAATTGACGAGTGGCCATAAGGGCAACTTGATTTTTAACATTGCCTTCATCACCATGTTTAGAAAGGGTCCCATAACGAACACCGGCCTGAAATTTAGGGCTAAATTGATAAACCCCTGACAAAAATCCACCTTGTTGCTCCTCAGGCGACTCTCCTTCTTCACCATATTTCGCTTGATAGAATTCAGCTTGAAGCTTAAGGTATCGATCCATGGCAAATTCTTTTGAATACGTCAGATCAAGCCCCATAACGGTCTGTTGATCATCAGTAGAAGATGAAGATGCATTGCCTAACAGATAATTTAGACCCAACTCTAATTCTTGAGATTGAGAAAGCGCAAGGCTATTCCATAATCGTCCATTCAGAAGTTTATTTTCAAATTCAACCCCATGGGCCTCTTCAGCACCAGCCTCTTCAGCATGAGCTTGAACGGTCCAATACCCCAATTCAACTTGAGAAAAGATAGGCAATGGTAATAGATAGTTCAAGTGTCCCCCTTCAGCAGAAAGCCCTTCGGCACCGCCTAAGAACTGCTGAATAGCCAAAGGCCGGTCCACAAAACGCCATTGTTCCGGATGTAAAGGGTTCACTTTACCAATATTCACTCGTTTCTGACCCAACGCTAATCCTAGCCCTAAGTTCCGAGAAGAGTTAGGGTTCAAAAGCCCATAAAGATCCAACGCCGTCACATACGCTTCTTCAAGCTCAAAGTTCCGTTGACCAGAATCTTCTTTATGAAGGGCCATAAAGACATCGGCTTTAAGAGACGGGTAAAGATAGTGTTGAAAAGACAATTCAATTTCTTTCACTGAAAAGTCATTTTTTCCATCCGATTGAGTCCCAATCATATTCCCAATCACTGAAATATCCGGTAAATCGGTCACTTCTTTAGACGTTTGTGCAAAGACAGCTGACTGAGTCAACATCAAGGCCGTCAAGCCCATTAACAAAAATTTATTCATAATAAAATCTCCTTTAAATTACAGTTCAAATAAAAAATAAATCCAACTCAAACAATCAGGGGCGGTCCCCGAGACAAGTAATCTGAGCAAAAAGAATCCAAATAAAGACCAGCTAAAGCTCCCTCCACAGCCCCCCTAACCAAAGGTAGAGGCACACCTAAATGAGCAAGGGATGGTTGTTCAATAAAAACGGGCCCTTGATTCAAACAAAGCACACAAGAATGATCAATATCCTCATCAGCAATCTCTTCAAGAGGATGAAGATGCAACATAGGCAGCAACAGCCCCAAAAGAAGCCCCAGCACCAACAAAAATTTTATCAACCGAAACTGAAACAAAAAAACATCAACTCCAGCCCCTAATTCTAACACCCATCCCCCCCCCAATCAACACAATAAACAAGACGAGAGGGTATCGATTTTAAATTTAATGAGCCTATCATTAAACATACCGATATCAATAACGACCCCTTGATATTTACCCCCAACCAACAGGCGCTTTTATTCAGCGTTCTTGATGAATCCCAATGATTTTAACCCATCATTAGCGCCAAATTTAAAAAACAAACAATGAACAGGCAACAAGGCTCATAAGTAAGATGCAATTAAGTAGCGACACTAATAACTAATTCTTTTTGCAAATCTCTCAATAATTCCATAAGCATTTTTTCTGATAGCGCCACGTTTTTATCTTTTGAAAAATTATCTAAAATATATTGTGGAGTTACATTCATTGAACACAAATCAAGGACGTCTCTAACCATTGTAGAAATATAAAGCTCTTTTTGAATGGGATGATAGTTACCTGCAGATTGAAATATATAGCTATAAACCCCTTCTTGAATGGCTGGCGATTCTGAATCATTTTGAAAAAGTCTTGGTATATCTATTTTAAAATCTTCAATTAAAATGTCAGGTAAAATCGAAATTGGAGAATCTAATGTAATCGGTGCTCTAATCAATTTAATATGATTTACTGGATTAAATCGTGGATCAACTTTGTTATATTTTGACCGAATCTTAAATTGACAATATCGTATTACCTCATCTAGATACGCCAAAGTCTGATCACCATGTTGAGATTCTTTTAGGATATAATCTCCATACGCCATAAGCAGCTGATAAAAAGTTTGATCCGTATCAATGTGCCGACAAAACGCCGAGACAGTATTAAGATTACAAGATGGATCAAACCTAAATAGAGACGCATATGTGACTTGAATTTCTTTTTTAAGTTTAAGATATAATTGATCTTCATCTGAAAGTTTTAAATATTGAAAAATATCTGAATACATATTATTCACCCGATCCACAACCACGTCTTCTTTTATTGCAAAAGGCAAATAAAGTGACTGGTACCCATTTTTAGCAATTTGATTTACCTTTTGTTGATCTGTGATGACTTCTTCTAAAATATTTGCTAAATCAGTTACATCTTGAGGGTTTACAACAAAACAATTCTCTCCGGATTTAATTTCATGCCGATATCGCTGCTTGCGTGCAATTTCATCTGACATAATTAAACACTTAGAAGAGGCCAATACTTCATCTTGAATTTTTGGCATATGAAATGTAATCCCAAAGTTTTTTTCCAAAAAGCACACTGCCGTACAAGATCGAATAAAATGTCCAATATGCCAATACGGCATAAATGGAAATATCCAGACACAATGATGCAAATTCAGTTCGGTTACTTTGCTTAGAATAGCATTCAACTCGTCCTCTTCCCCCTGAAAAACAGCCACAAAGTAAAATGCTTTTCCAGATTTTTTTAGAAGGGATAAAGCGGTCAAAATATACTCAATTCCTTTAAATTTCCCAGATTTTGAATACATACCGATAATCGGTATGTTTCTTTTTATTTCTTTCTTTGATAGCCCTTTATACAATTCCGGAACAAACTCATTAGGGAAATGGTTCAAAATAATTTGTCGATATTCATTAAGGTCCATAGGCGGTTTTGTATTGGAAAAAAAAGGGGAAAAATAATCAGCAGTCTTATGATAAAATAATTTTTTGATATCAATGCCCATAAAGTTCAATTTTCCCCAAATAGTAGTAGTACCAATAATAAAGGCCGCCCTTTCAAGTAATTTTTTATAAGATAAATAAAGGTCTGGGGAAGCTAATAATTGGCCAATATCTCTACCCCCATGCATAATCCCAAAAGGAACCCCCGTATATGTACTCGTAATATAGGCGGCCATTCCGTAAGGTTCAAAATAAAAGCCTACTATCAAATCACAATTATATTTTTCAACAACATAAGTAGCCAAAGATGTTAATTTTGTAACCGATGGATTTACCTTCGGAATAACAAAATGTCCTTTTCTCGTTTCTGTCGAAAACACCTTTAATTTATTCCCCCCATCTAACTTTGGATCTAATCCAATATCTTGATAGTATGAGGTATCAAAACACCTATAGTTTTGTTCAACTTCCAGAGAATTGGTAACGACAAACACCTCATGTCCGGCTTTGAGTAATACCAAACTTTGGATATAGGCATCTCTACTAATCCCTCCCTGAATAGGTGGATATTTTTGGACGAGACAAATCTTCATATTAGGCTGGTACTTTCAGTTTATCTAAATAAGATCTAGAGATTGCAACGTCTTCAATAACAGAGTCACCAGACTCATCGTATCTTCCATCACGTTCCAAAATAACACTTTTTACCGATGTTTTCGGTAATACATACTCTAACAGTGACCATACTTCTTGAGGCACAGAATAAGAATGAGAGTCAATATAACCGCCATTATTATCACGATGCCCACCAGAGGTATGGATATGAATCACATGGCTTAATGGAAAGGCATCTAAATAGTCTTCAGGATTAAAGGAATGATTATGCGAATTAATAAACACATTGGTCAAATCTAAAAGCAACCCACAACCGGTTCTTTCTACCAATTCAGAAAGAAAGTCACCATGAGAGATCTGGCTATCTGTAATATCAAATCCATATGTAATATTTTCTAATGCTAGTGGGATGCCAAGAACATCCTGTATACGATTAACATTTTCAATACAGCTTTCAAGTGACGACCGAGTATACAATATCGGAGACAAATGACCGTAAGTAAACCCCGCACTTCTGGTAATAGACAAATGATCCGTATAATAAGGGACTTTTGTCTGAAGAACCAACCGTTTTATATTCATTAAATATACTTTATCTATAATCGGTGACCCCAACGACAACCCAAGTCCATGAAGTAAAACGTTATAGTTGTCCGTAAGCATCTCCAACGCCTTTTCATTTCGATCGGTTTCCTTTAAATAATGCTCAGACACTATTTCTACACAGTCCACCTTATCTTTAAGACATACAGACCCTTCAAAAAGTTCTTTCCGATACCCTAAACCAGATCCCATAAATCGAATTGATTCAAACATTGGCGGTAACAGCTCTCTTCGATATCACTTTTAAATATTTTTTTTCAATCAAACTCTCTACCTGCTTTCTTAATTGAGTTTCCTGCAATCCAAACTGATTTAAAATCAACTGCTTCGAATTATAATAACTCGTTGCATTAACAAGGTTAAATATAAGATCAAACATATCTCTGGTAAGCATATTAAGCGTCCCACTTGAATCTAAAAGCAAAAATGTAGGATTTATACTCTCTGGATATTTTCCAAATTTAATTAAAGGAAGAAGGTTATAGTCAAAACTATCCACCCATCTATATTGTGGTCTAAGTCTATAGTCTTCAGGTGACTCAAACAAACAAGCAAACTGGTCAGAATCAACGTCCTCTCCAAAACAACCATGAGCGGGTTCCTTCAGCATCCGTCTTTCATACCGAATCAACTCAGAAAAGACAGGATGAATATTTGGATAATGAGAAAAAATATGTTCACAATATTTCCCGAATGAAACCGCATCATCGAGTGTATTCTCAAGAAAGTGATCCTGAGGAAACATGCCGCAATACAACTTAAAAAAAACAAACAACTTTTCTTCGCCCAAAAGGCGTAAAGTGATCGGAAACTTTTTCATCGTCGATTGACGTTTTTTAATTAAAGAATCCGCAAAAGTTTCAAGTTCACCCTTGTTTTTAGAAATAAAATCAGAGAGGTATTCCACTTCTTGGGAATTTAAATTGAAGTATGAATAAGCCAAATCTGGATTAGCATAGGTCAAGTCTCGGAATACATCCGAGACATAAAACCTTCCTAAAAACAGACTTGTCCGCCAGGTCAATTCACCCACTAGTGACGATCTATTTCATTCCAATTGTGTCTTACAAAAGAAGCGTCTCCGGGTTGAGCCTCATTTGATAACTCTGTCCCTGCATTACACGCACAAGCTCTACAAGCGCCATCTTTACAACCCTCTGCTTGCTCTCCGCCATCATATGGCAAAGTTACTTTCACAGAAGTGATTTCGAACTCAGGCAACTCACGCACCAAAGACGGCGTCTCTTTCTTAGCCGCTTCCGTATCTGCTTTTTTTCCTGCTTTAGATGTATCTTGCTCTTTACCAGGCCGTGAATTCTTTTGTATAGAAAATCCTAGATTTCCTGGAATAGGTTGTACACTCATTTTTTCCTCCTTTTTTTATTAAACCAATTAAAGTAACAAGTAATTTTTATCACAACCTTATCAAATTTGTCAATAAACAGGAAATAAAACTAAACCCATTGTCCAGATAAAATTGACAAGCTATTATTATTTACCTTTTAATTAATATCATGTGTGGCATTGTAGGTATATTTAATGCAGAAAAGAATCATTCACTTCAGAATGTTGTTGATGGCCTAAAACATAGAGGTCCAGATGAACAGTTTCATATTCAAAAAACAACGAAATATGGTTATGCTGCCTTTGGGACTACCCGTTTGGCTATCGTCAACAGACAGATGACGATTAAACCAAATGTAAATTCCAAAAAAATGGTCATTCTCAATGGTGAAATATGGAACTACAAGGCACTACAGAATAAGCTCGAATTAGGAGAAAAAGCCGTTTCGGAACAAACAGTAATTTTAGCGGCATACAATAAGTGGGGAACAGCATTCACACAATATATAGATGGCATGTATGCAATTGCAATTATTGATTTAGACAACAATCAATTCGTATTAGCACGAGATCCAATGGGAATAAAGCCATTATTTTATATGAAGTTTAAAGAAGGATTTGCATTTGCATCGGATATCAAGTCATTAGTACAAATGAAAATCAAGCCAATAAAAACACTTAACCACGCTTATTTTCTAAATAATTTTGCATTCAAATTTAGTGATTCACACGATACAATTTTACCAAGCATACATGAGCTACCTGCATCAACAGTGATGACTTACGCATTTGAATCGATGGAAATAAAAATGATGGGTTTTGATGTTAAAAAAATAATTGAAGGTCTTTCGACCATTAAAGAGTCGAAAACTTTTGAAAAGCGATTATCTCAATCGATTCTGAAACAATGTATGCATTCTGACGCCACAACTATAGGGCTACTACTATCTGGAGGAGTTGATTCTAGTTTAATAGCGATATTGGCACGAAAACTTAAAATCAAAAATATAGTTTGTTTTTTTGTAGGAAGCAAAGAATCACCAGATTATAAATGGGCTAAAAAAGTTGCAAAAATTGCCCACTATCAATTCCACCAAATACATATTGAAACGGATGAGGTCATAGAAAATATTTCCGATATTTGTTACCATCGCCCCGGAAGTCATCCCGGATCACACATTTATCTGGCTTTCAAAAAAATCCACGAGTTATTTCCTGAAATGAAAGTTGTATTGTGCGGAGAAGGTGCAGATGAAATTTTAGGTGGATACCCAATATTCAGGAAGTCTTTTGAATATATTAACAGGATTAAAGAAAAGCTTATTTTGAGCGGTAGCAATACAACTTTAGCACAAAAATTTTGGTCTTTAGCAAAAGATATAAATACATCTCAACAAGCAATCTCTGTATTATTTTCACTAATGGGTAAAGAGGCCTTGCTTCAAAGTCATTTAACCCCATTCGACCATTTTTCTATGGCCCATGGAATAGAAGTTAGAGTCCCCTATTTAGATATAAGTTTAGCTCATAAAATACCCAAAAAAGAAATTCTTTCACATGTGATCAACAATACCCAAAAATGCTGGATAAAAGACCTCTTAATGAAGAACGCACCAAGCTTAGACGAGACATTTTATACCCGAAAAAAAACTGGATTCCCTAACGTAATTACTAATATAGAAAACAAAATGATAAAAAAACTTTATTTTAACTATGAACAAAAAATAAATTTAGACGAAAATTGGATGCTTAATCCATTGTCCAAGATTTGGGTAGAGAACTGTTATATGCTTTACTGCACACATAAAGCTAAAAAAATCGATTTACTTAAAGAACATATGCAACGTACTAATCAGTTAACCAACACCAACATATGTAAATTCAATCCAATAGATCCTCCGCCATATAGCGACAAAGATCAAGTACATAACAGTATAAAGTCTGGATTTCCTTTATCCGCTAATTTAAGAACTAAATCATTTTTTCTTATTCTAAACAAATTTGTAAATACAAACAAAGAAAAAAACAACGAAATAATACCACATCATTTATTCAAGCGGTTTGTAGTTTATGCCCATCGTCAAAAAAATATATTAGATAGTTTTGGTAAAGACCTTTTAAGATATGAATACTATACAACCTGCATAACAAATTTCCCCGGATTTCAAACTCACAAGCCCGCTAATGGCCTAAAAAAACCAAAATCACCAGATCGCTTTGAAATTAACCCCCATGTTAAAGTAAAAAAATTCAACTATGATTTCGCAGCTATTCAGGAACAATTCGATCAAGAAAAAAAATAAATATTCAAAATTACCAAAAGGAGACCTGGATTGCATTTAATCCGGTAGCATTTGATCCATCAAATAAAATTCTTAAGCTATCAAGAGTCTCTTTTTATTTATTCATTAAACACAGATCATCCACAATCATTCATCAAGACAAGAAAAATATAAACCACACG
>PBBE01000019.1 GCA_002716485.1 Actinomycetota bacterium | reverse complement strand
TTGCGTCTTGCTCTTTGTTTGGCGCTCGTCGCTTTGTGTTTTGCTTTTGGTGGCGCTCGTCGCTTTGCGTCTTGCTTTTGGTTGGCGCTCGTCGCTTTGCGTCTTGCTTTTGGTTTGGCGCTCGTCGTTTTGTGTTTTGCTTTTGGTGGCGCTCGTCGCTTTGCGTCTTGCTTTTGGTTTGGTGCTCGTTGTTTTGTGTTTTGCTTTTGGTTTGGTGCTCGTTGTTTTGTGTTTTGCTTTTTGTGCTTCTGGGCGAGTTTTATCCTTGATTTCAAAACAATCTTTACTATATACTTTCTTACAGATTATGCGCTGCTTTTTTACTTGTATTTTTAAACTATTGTTATTCGCAATGCCTCTCTTGGCACTTGATATGCCATCCTTTATTTCTATTCAACATAAAGACGGAATCCTTATTCGAGAATCTGTCTCTCAAAGTTCGGACCCCATTGGCACCGCTCACTACTTGTATGCTTACCCTGTCGTCGATGCAAAAGTCACCTACGTCAAAGTCATGCTCCCAGATAATAAAATTGGCTGGGTATATGTTGCCGGTAAAACGACCCCCTTTAAAATTCAAGGTCAGTCATTTACCTCTGTCGCTGCGTATGATATCCCTGTTAAACACGCTCAGGCCCCCTATGATGTCCTTGGCGTGATTAAGCCTCAACAAAAGGTTCCCATTATCGACCGCTGGTATGGTCGCCTTAAAATCCGGACCCCTGACCAAAAAGAAGGATGGATCTTTAATGGCCCCTACCACTCTGCTTGGACTTCCTATATCCGTAATGCCGACTACCATCATCACTACTTTGCTGACTTTTCATCCCCGTCAGTGATTAGCAATATGTCGATCTCTTCGACGCTTGCTTCGTATTTTCAACCCCAATCGTGCCTACGATTAATGATGCCCAATGAAAGTGAGGTCTCGGTCACATTTTCACTACCCAAGGTGCCCCGCCGTGCCATCTTACTTCTCAATCACCTTGCTGCGAGCCTTGAAGATGGGACCTCCTATTCACCCGTCTCTATTAAAGTAAATGGCCAGCTAGTAGCCTCTGAACTTAGTCCCAGCGGTCGCACCTATCATACAGATATACTGCATATTTCAAAATGGCTTAATACCGGTGATAATACCATTGAACTCTCGCTATCTGATGCCAAAACCCATTACTTTATCAAATCTATATCCATGAGGGTCCAATATGATTAAAAAAATATACGCTTACCTGAAACGAGATCGTTCATCTAAACCCACTCAAAAATCACTTCTTAAATTATTCTTACGCATTGTCATCGTCGCTATTATTTCTATAATTGGATTTGTGTCTTTTTTACTAGTTCCATCAAAAAAAGATATAGTCAGATTTATCTCCGCAGGAGAACTCTTACCCACCGATACGCTATCCGTTTCGTTTAAATCTTCAGGCGTTCACTCTAGCAAGATTGGGTTTGAAGAAACCCGCGATATATTTAAAACGTCTCCTCGTATAGACGGGACCTTGAAATGGTCCTCAACTAACGTATTAGACTTTATCCCTGATAAGCCCTTGATTCCTAATCAACGGTATCGAATCAAGGTTTTGGTTAATAAGATATTTCCTCATAAAACCAATATCAAAAAAACCAAGCGCTCTACTGTGACGATTTTAAGTCAAAAAATTCAACGTCTTTCCCATCATTGGCAGCCGGCTAATCTGACTTCTCCTAATCAAGTTAAACTCAAAGGAACCGTTGCTTTTCGCTTACCTGTCGAGCCTCAAGATCTCGAAAAGGCGATGACCTTCATTCGTAATGGCAAAAAAGCGCCCTTAAATATTTCTGCAGCTGATTCGAAGGGTCTTACATTCAACTTTTCATCCGACATCATTGATCGAAAGGTCCCTGATCAACGGTTTTCTCTGCGGGTTCACCGATCTGGCCTGGATCTAAAAAAAGAATTTAATGAAGATGTTCCCCTAATCTTGGCCGACCAATTTAAGCCAACACGTATCCAAATATCAAGCTCCATTCAGTACCCCAGAGTCATTATTGACTTTTCAGACCCGCTTAAAGCCCAACAGGATATTCGAGGACTTATTGAAGTTGAGGGGATTCCACGACATGACACTCGCTTAAAAGTAGTTGGGCACTCCGTTCATGTGATGGCGCCATTTAAATCAGGAAATACCTATTCAATCAAAGTGAGCCCTGGCATCATGAGTCAATGGGACTTCCCTACCAAAGAAGCACATCGCTTCTCCGCCCAATTCTCTCATATTGATCCCCAAGTACGCTTTGTGAAGGACGGTTTGTTTCTTCCTAGCACCAATAAAGGACGGCTTCTTTTTGAAACCATTAACTTAAAAAGGGTCCAACTTAATATCATTAAGGTTCATGAAGAAGACGCATTCGCCTTTATAAAGAATGACTCTTTAGACACTCAAAAAAGTCGGCACCTTCAATTCAATCAATACCTTTTACAAGATAAAGGCTACCCACTCCTTTCTAGAACATTGGAAATTAACCCTGAAGGAAACTCTTGGCTACAAAGTGAAATTGATTTAAATGACTGCCTTAGTGACCACACAAAGGGCATCTATTTAATTTCCTTATCATTTACGAAGTCCGATATGATTTTTCCTGACTCTGGTCCTAACAAACACACCTCCTATAATACTCGCTTTTTTAAGTCTCGTACGGTATATAAACCCATTGTCTTCTCAGATATTGGCCTGACCATTAAAAAGGCAGAAAAAACTCGCTTTATTTATGTCACTGATATTAAGACTGGTAATACCATCCCCAATGTTACGCTTGAAGTTTGGGGGTGGAACCCCAGACAAATGATCTTTCCTGGACTTATTACCACCTTAAAAACGGATGACAATGGTACTGCGAAATTAACGGATGCAGCCCTCAAACCAAGCAAACATCCTCACTTTTTTATTAAAGCCAAATACCAAGATCAAGTGACCTTTTTTGCTTTTAATACCATGTCCAAATGGAATGACTCTACCTTTGATACAGGTGGACAGATCTCTCAAGTAGGCCTTTCTGCCTTTATCTATACCGACCGAGGGGTTTATCGGCCAGGCTCTCCTGTTCATTTATCTGTCATTGCTAGAGAAGATGGTCAATCCGTTCCTAATCGTCTGCCTGTGGTTTTAAAGGTTTATAACCCCAAAAATCAACTGGTCTATGAAACAAAAAATAAAAAAGGTCAGGATGGCTTTTATAGCTTTGTAATCCCAACCAAACCTGACGACTTAACCGGTACATGGCAAGCCAATCTCTTAATTGGCTCTAAGACATTTACACACGCAATCAAAGTTGAAACCATTGTTCCATATAAACTCAAAGTTAATGCTCAACTTCAGGACTCAACCCTGACTCCTGCCCAAAAAAGCACGACCCTTAATATCGAAAGCCACAACTTAGTTGGAACACCGGCCCATGGCCACCAAGCGTCTGTTAAGTTACAGTTGTTGGGTCAAAATAAAACCTTTGATTCTTATCATCATTATATTTTTACTCATCAGGCTAATCGCATCTCCCCTATTGATCAAACCTTATTTACCGGGACCTTAGATCCGAAAGGAAAACAACGTGTCCCTTTTACGATTCCAGATATTGCCAATGCCCCGAGTCAAATTAAAGGAAAGCTAACGACAGTTGTTAACGAAAAAGGCGGGCGACCCGTTCGACATGTCACCTCTTTTCAATATGACCCCTATTCAGACTATGTTGGCATTGAAAAAGTAGACCCTCAACAGGGGTACTTTTCAGTGAATAGTTCTATTTCAATGGGGGTTATCGCCCTGACTAAAGACGGTACTACCCTCAAAAAGCAGCCCTTACGCTATCGCATCTACCATAACCAGGAATATTGGTGGTGGGAGTTTCAAAAGCGCAGTGACAATAAACTAAGTTACAAACAAGATAAAAGCACCCTATTGGTTCAAGAGGGGCAGTTAATGAGTGGTGTTAAGCCCGTATTCATAACTTTTTCTCCAGACGCACCTGGGATATACCTTGTTGAAGTCTCTATTCCGGGCCATCACGGACATACCACCAGCCAATTTATTAATGTCGGTAACTGGGGAACCCAAAGTACCGGGAAAGATGCCGGTGCCATTACCCTTCAGAGCTCAAAAAAAACATATGATCTGGGTGAAACCGCTCGTATCATGTTTCCTGCCCCCCCTCACTCCAAAGCCTTGGTTTCGATTGAAAAAGGTAATCAGATTCTGGACTCTTTTTGGTACACAGTACCGAAAAATGCCGCTGAGGGCCAAGTTGAGTTTCCAGTGACCAAAGAGATGCATCCCAATGTTTATGTCTCTGTTTCGCTACTTCAACCACATCATCAGACCACTAATGATTTGCCATTGCGAATGTATGGCATTGCCTCTATTCTCGTCAATGACCCCGCTACTACTGATCAACCTACCATTACAATTCCCGAGGTCCTTGAACCACTCAAGCCTTTTTCGGTCGAAATCCAATCTCAATATCAAGACCAATCCCAATTTACCATTGCTATTGTCGATGAAGGGCTGTTAGATATTACGGCATTTAAGACCCCAGATCCTCGCACTTTATTTTTTGCCAAGCAGCGATTAGGTATTGAAACTTATGATACTTATGGACAAGTCATTGGGGCTAATAAAGGCGATATTTATCGAACATTTTCTACTGGTGGTGCAGATGCCTTTATTCGCCGACAAGAACTTGCCTCAAAAATCCAACGATTTAAACCTGTCGCGCTATTTAAAGGGCCCTTCAAAACGAATCAAAAGGGATATGCCAACGTCTCTTTTAAAATGCCCCAATATGTTGGCTCTGTTAAAGTCATGCTTGTCGGAACTAAAGAAAATCGATATACGAGCTCTGAAAAAGTCGTTAAAGTTAAATCACCGCTAATGATTGTTTCTTCTATGCCAAGACGCCTGAAAACAAAGGATGAATTTGATGTCAGCATCATGTTGATTTCAGGTGAGGATGTCTCAAAAAATGTGGCCTTTAGTTTAGATGTAGAAGGCCCTATCGATATTATTGGTCAACCCATAGAGGCCCTTACCCTTGCACCTAAAGAAGAAAGAGTACTTAAAGCCCGATTAAGGGCAAAAAATGAACTAGGAATAGGTGAAATTAAACTAACCGCAAAATCGGATAACTACCAAACCACTCAAAAGACACCCATTGAAATCGGGACCCCGGCTCCCTATATATCCAAAATATTTCAACAAAAATCAAGCGCCTTAAAGCCGAACGGTGTTCTCAAATGGACCCTACCCAAGTCCCCTGTTCCAGGTTCAGATAAAGCATTTGTGTCCATATCAAAGTTGCCTAAACTATCCATTCAACACCGCTTAGGGTGGCTTATTAAATATCCTTACGGTTGCATCGAGCAAAGCACATCCTCTGTATTCCCTCAATTATACTTAAAAAATCTCTTTGCTAAGGCCACTGAATCTGCTCAAAAAATTGATAATAATATTAATGCCGGGATCAACCGACTCAGCTCATTTCAAACCAGTTCAGGAGGCTTCTCTTATTGGCCAGGTGGCCACTTCACCTCTTCATGGGGAAGCAACTATGCCGGACACTTTTTGATTTTAGCCAAACGACAAGGCTACTTTGTTCCTTATTCACTGCTTAGTGAATGGGCTCGTTACCAAAAAAATAACGTATATACTGGTAGCCTATTTTCTCGTATTTATCGTGTTTACTTACTTGCCTTATATGGAGATCCTCAGATCGGGGCTATGAACCAGTTCGCCCTTAATGAACTGGAGTTGATGAGCAACCCCCAAAAATGGCTATTGGCGGCGGCTTATGCCTTGGCAGGTGATGCTGATCAAGCAAAAAAAATCTCCAATAACCTTAGCTTCTCTATTGAGGAGTATAATGAGCTTGGTGGTTCCTATGGATCTACATTGCGAGATAAAGCCATTATTTTAGAGGCGCTCTTAGATCTAAACCAGCCCCCTGATGTGGTGGTCAAACTTGTAGAGGATATTGCCTCTGAATTATCTACAGATACTCAATACTCGACCCAAACCTTGGGGTTTTCATTAAAGTCATTGGGACGCTATTTAATGGAATATTCTAAAGATATTTCTAAGGACTCTGTAGAAGGGAGTATTCAATATGCGGATGGCCAATCTATTTCTTTTTCTAGCAACAAGGTCCTAGAATCTATCCCTATTTTTTCTGGATTTGGGCAGCCAATTAAGGTGACCCTTAATAATAAGAACGCTCATCGTAATCAGAGTACCTTTGTTCAAATTAACTGGGAAGGGGTTCCTGACCCACTCTCTTTACCAAAAATAAATGAAAAAATAAGGGTAAAACGAACCTGGTTTGATGATGAAGGGACCGCTATTTCCGTGGATAACTTAACCCAAGGTGATACCATCTGGGGACACTATAAAGTAGATCGAATATCAGCTAAAAATAAGCAGCCATTAGATGAACTAGCGCTGACTCAGATTCTGCCTTCTGGCTGGGAAATTGATAATACCCGCTTAAGTAATGAAGCCTTGCCCTCTTGGGCTCGCAAATTTGATCTGGGGAAAGAAGAGTATTTGGATATTCGTGATGACCGTTTGAGTTGGTTTTTTGACTTAAAGAAAACACAATCTGAAATCGAATTCTTGGTCAAAATCTCGGTGGTAACACCGGGCAATTACACCTTGGCCCCGACCTTAGCTGAAGCGATGTATGACCATTCTTATAAATCTATTATCCCTGCTCAAAAAGTTGTCGTTTCTACCCCTTAAACGTTACGTTATTGGCTTTGGCATTCTGCTACTCCTTTGGGTAGGGTATGTCGCGATCCCATTAAATGACCCTATTTTTGATCGTGACTATAGCCATGTGATTTTGGACAAAAACAATGACCTTCTTCGGGTATATTTAAATCAAAAAGAACAACGTATTTTTCCTCCTGAGATTCAGCATCAAATCCCCCAGCGCTTGATAGACAGTATTCTGATGTTTGAAGATCGCTATTTTTTTAATCATCCAGGCGTGAACCCCGTCTCTATTTGGAATGCTTGGCGTCGTAATCTAACTGAAGGCCGTATTGTTTCCGGAGGAAGTACCATCACCATGCAAGTCGCCCGACTCAGTCACCCTAAGTCTAGAACTTACCTTAATAAACTACTAGAACTCTTTCAATCATTTAAAATTGAGTCTTTATATACTAAAGACGAGATATTATCTTTGTATATTACCCATGCCCCATTTGGTGGTAATATTCAAGGCTTTTACGCCGCCTCTTTACTCTATTTTTCTAAACCACCTCTGGATCTCACTTGGGGAGAAGCAGCCACCCTTGCCGTACTCCCAAACGCCCCTCGACAGGTATCTCCTATTCGAAATCGTGATATTCTAATTAAAAAAAGAAACTTTCTATTAAATAAACTGCGTGATACTTCGGTTATGACCCAAGATGAATATGAGGCCGCCATTAAAGAACCGGTTGCTAGTAAGGTGACCCCTTTCCCGTTTTTCGCCCCCCATTTCTCTGACTTTGTTAGAAAAAAATATTCATCCGACTTTGTTCATTACACCAGCCTAGATAAGCCGATTCAAATGAGTGTCAATGCCATTGTTAAGAGGGCCTCTCGTTCTCTTGCCACAAAAGGCATTCATAATCTGTCTGTATTAGTGGCAGATACCCAAAGTGGTGATGTATTGGCCTATGTTGGATCTCAAGACTATTTTGATCGTCATCACTCAGGCGCTGTTGACGGGGTTCAGGCATGGCGTTCCTCTGGCTCGACACTTAAACCGTTTTTATATGCCCTTGCCATTGATGAAGGGATCGCGTTACCCGATACAAAGCTACTCGATATCCCCACGACTATTAATGGGTTCACCCCTGCCAATGCCAGCCAATCATTTTATGGTGTTGTATCCATGAAGCAAGCCCTAATTGAGTCCCTCAACGTTCCTGCCACCCGTGTCTTGAATACCATTGGGGTCGATCGCTTTTATTTATTTTTAAAATCGGCCGGAGCTACCACCTTATTTCGTGACGCTGAAGCCTATGGCCTGCCCTTGATTCTAGGGGGATCTGAAACCACTATTTGGGATCTTACTTCATTTTATAGAGGGCTTGGAAATAACGGTCTGTTTTCTTCGTTATCTGTCATCAAAAATAAAGAAGACGACACACTTCCCAAGCAACTACTTAGCCCTGGTGCCTCTTATTTAACCCTTAATATTTTAAAGGAATTAGTACGACCTGGAACGGAGTATTTTTGGGATATTTATTCCAATCAATGGCCATTGGCATGGAAAACAGGGACGAGTTATGGACAACGAGATGCATGGGCGGTGGGGGTCTCACCTCAATATACCATTGCTGTTTGGGTGGGTAACTTCTCTGGCGCGGGGAATTCTAACCTGAGTGGCGCTCGTTCAGCGGGCCCGATCCTATTTGATGTATTTAACTATTTGCCCAAGTTTTTGTATAAGCGTTGGTTTTCTGAACCTGACTCTCACATGAAATTGCTAAGTACGTGTAGCGATACCGGGTTACTTGCCGGTGCTTATTGCCATCAAAAAGAGTCCCGATGGGCTCCCTTAAGTATGAACGCAATGGCCGTTTGTTTCTACCATCAACGCCTACACCTTGATCAATCGGGTACCCATCAAGTCTGTTCAAAATGTTGGACGTTTGGTGATGTTAAAACCGATTCTCGATTGATTTACCCCCCACAAGTTCGAAAAGTTCTTGCTGAAAACGGGGCTATCCTACCCCAGATTCCTGGCCATAACCCCGCGCATAAAGGCTATCATTTTGACTCAGTAATGAGCTGGATTTACCCCAAAGCCAATAGTAAAATTTGGATCCCTAGAGGAGTTAAAGGGACCTATCAACGGGTTGCTTGTAAATTGGCGCATATTTCGCCTCAGTCCATTGTATTTTGGTATGTCAATGATCGATTTGCTGGCCAAACACAAACCTACCATGAGCTCCCTTTGTTTTTTCAGCAAGGACTCAATGAATTAGTCGCCATCGATGAAGAGGGGCGCCGTATTCGACAGACGATTACTGTTGCCATTAAAAAATAGCCCTATCAACAGCACGTATTTTTAGCAGGCCTAAGGCACCTACCCATACTTACTTCGGACTTAACCTTGAACTTACATCAAATGGAGATACTAAATAACAGAGGCAATCTTGCTGGATCACCGGAATATCATGGGTGATCATGATGGGGATCAAGGCATGCTTTAATCGGACCTGGCCATGGGAAAAATCGAAATATTTACCGTTAATTAACTTGCCTTCATTGTCAGTGACTTCCAATTTATCATTACTGCCCTTGTGCCAGCCAATACAAGTCCCCGATGGAATGACTTGGAAATTATGACTCTCTAACTCGTCATCTAAACATAAATCTACCTTGGAATTTGGGCCATCCCCAAAACCTAACTTGACCCCCTCTTTGAGCCTGACCATGGCGATCACATGATAGGCCAAATCGGTGCTCTCTATGCCATTTTCTTCCAACTCATCAATTCTTAATATGGTTTCTAAATAGTGCCGTACTTTCTGGATCCCTGCCGGATCTTGGGGGACACCCGCCTCTAAAATAATGGAGGGACAGACCTTCGAAAAGGCCTTGGATAAGACCCCTAAGGGCTGATCAAAAAATAAAATTAAATCACTAAAGATCCGACATAACTTATAGTTCTTGCCCGTTACCTTGTTCAGACATGCATAATATGGGTTCTGGCCGGTGTTATTATGGATATCCACACTGGCAAAAATCTTTCTTGCTTTCATCTCATGGACCACCCCTTGGGCCATATCGTGCCATTCGCTGTCCCCTTTATCCCAAACCCGGTTCAGGTCCAACTCGCCCGGTAAACTTCTTACATTCTTTTGGGCTGCCTTGGGGTTCCCAATTAAAATACTCACTGATCGGGGCAAGACCGCATCTGTGACAAAATAGGGTCGTAGTACCTGCTGTAAAGCCCAAAATCCGGTGGGTTCATTGCCATGTAATAACGTTGAAATTAAAATGGGGGCTTTTCGCTGGCCTTCTAAATGAATTAAGGTTGGGCCAGATAAGACCTTATGAATCTCGTCTGGCTGACAGCTAAGCAATTTCTCAGGTAACGTATTTAACTGGGTTAAAATTCCCATTCGTGGACTCCTTTCTGAGTGGCACACTGCGCTTGATAGGCCCGACTTAAGGCCCCAAACTCCTTGCCGTATTGACGAATAAACGACTTCTGAAACTCGGCCCCTGTCTTGCCCGCTTTTACCCGTTGGCTAATAATATGAAGGTATTCTTCGATCTCTTCTTGATCGAGTCCCAAATGCCTGAGCCCATGGCCTGAATTCTCGATAAGCTCATCTGCGATCACCGTTCTTAGCGCTCTTGCTGGGCCCGCCCCCCAATTAATCGGGGCCTCTAAACTTAAACGGGTTGCAGATTCAAAATTGCCTTTTACGATCTCAAACGGGTACTCATACTCTGCAGCGATTTCTAGTTCCACTAAAAAGGTTACCAATCCTAACCAAAACGCAGTACTGGCTACCATGTCCCTTACTGTCGGGCCACTGGCAGAAACGCGACTCTCAATCCGTAAACTGGGCGCTTGGCCTGGCTCTACCTGGATCTTGGGCCGGCTCCATCGCCAAATTGTGCCGTTATGTAACTGGACGTGCCCAATGGGGCCGGATAACTGGTCGGTTAGCTCGGTAGCGAGTGGCGGAAATAAATGTCGGTTCTGTTGGTAAAGGTCATATAGGCTGTGCCGGATATAGCCGGTCCCAAAGGTGGTGCGTTGGACCCCTTTTTGTTGGTCGACATAGTCCGTGACATTAATACACTGTTCAAATAGGGGAACCCGGGTCTCGTCATATAACTGCTTACCAAATAAATACGGAGAATTTGCAGAAATTCCTACCAAAGGCGCCGCAGCCATTAAACTGGCGTTATAATATCGGGCCATTTTGGGGAAAGGGCAAGACAAATTGATCTGAAGGCCCGTCGTTGCAGATTCGAACATAATATTTGGATGCTCACAAACCAAGCGGTCATGATCGCCTTTAATATCAACTTGAAATGGTTGGTTTTCTCTAAGTGCCAATAAGCCCTTATTCATGATCCGGTACCGGTCACTATCGGTCATATTACTGACCGTTAAATCCTCTTGGGTTAGTGTGGGTAAAATACCAATCAGTAACGGGGTGCACCCATGGGGCTTTGCGGCGGTTTTGACAGCCTCTAATTGGTTATTGAGACCGGTCTCTAAACGACTTAATAACTGGGGATGGAAGCGTTGGACCGGACTATTGATCTCAAAGTTAAACTTACCCAATTCCGGCTTAATCAAGGGATCTGAAACTTGGGCCAAGATCTCAGGCGCCTTACTGGCCACTTTTGATGCATTATCGACAAAATAGCCCTCCACTTCTAAGCCTAGACCCCACTGATCTGACTCAAATGACTCATTTTCGAACCATGTGCGTACCAGTTGACTCTCGTCATCTAAGCGTTGACGAAATAATTCTGATTTAGGATCTTGATCTTGCTTTCTCATGATGGCTCCCTGAGCTGGTGATACCCACTTTTGAGTCTTTTTAAACATGACTTTTTTCATATCATCTCAGGATCTGTGTTGGGGCCCTTATTGTTGGAACGGTGTTCTCCGGGCTATACTAGAGTCTTACATCTGATTTAAGGTGGCATTGTGATAACTGAACTGACCATTAAACAACTCGATATTGCCTTCCAAGCCCATGGCCCCCACTTGGGTCAGCGTCATATGGCCTTGTCCTTGTCAGGAAGTAATACGGGTGACTTACCCGCTCACTTATCTAAGCAACCAGATCAGGTACTTGATATCGACTCGATTCTTAACCAGATCAAGGTCCTGAGTAAAAAAAAGCCTCAGGGGCTCTCTCTGACTGGCGGTGAGCCACTCCTTCAAGTGGATGCGCTTGCCCAACTACTCCCAGCGATCACGGTCCCTGTCACTCTATTTAGTAATGGGACCCTTCCTGACCGGATCGGGGACCTAATCCAATTTCTGGCCCATATCTGCCTGACCTATACGCCAGGCTTTCAAGATGACTTTTTGATGAGCATGGCCGCCTGCATGGCGCACCCTAGCACTGCCATTTGCTATCAGGTCCCGGCCACTTTTAATCTTGAGGACCTTATATGGCTGGCCAAAAGCATGGCCGAAATTAATCCGTCATTTCCTCTAATTATCCAACCTGCAACGCCCTTTTCTGGTCGACCTTATAAATCTAAAGTACCTGATATTCATAAGGCCTATCAAGTGGTCTCGCCCTATGTGAACACGATTTGGGTTCGACCCGATATCTCACACCTCTTACATGACCTTTGGGGCTAAGTTATGCTTTTGCCACACTCATTGATAGACAAGCGGCCATCAGCTCTGAGCGGCTTTTGACTGAAAATTTCTTATAGATACTATTAAGATGATTTTTGACGGTCGCTTCTTGGATAAACAGTTCTTTTCCGATCTCTTTATTATTTTTGCCTTGGATTAGGATCGTCAATATCTCGACTTCTCGTTCGGTGAGTGGGTAAATGGCCAACATCTGATTCAGAGTATGTTTCACATGTTGGAAGATTGTAATATAGAACTCCAGCATCAGATATAACGTATAGCAAGTCACTATAAAGACAGAAATGGAGAGGGCCTTAATAATACTTACCGGAAAATGGACATGAAAAAAGAAGTAATAATCACTCAGTTCTAAAGCAATATAAGATAATAAAGGAAATAACAAGCATGTATTTCGTAGTAACTTCTGTTCCTTTTTAAATAACATGACCGCCAACGGTACCACAAAGACCAGAAGTAACTGGCCATTCACATCTTTGCCTACCACCGCACTTGTAATATAAAGCGTGATACTGGCATTTAATATCACAATACAACTGGTCCAATTAAAGTGACGTAACTGATTCAACTTTAGGCAACTTAAATAGATAAGCATATTGGCCATTAAGACAGCGACCAGAAAGTAACTTTTCAAATACAAGACCACAAAAATATAAACAAATGAAATAACGGGATAACAGCCACATATCTTATTCAAAAACTCGATCCGTTTCGAGTCCTCGTAACTTTCCTTACCTGTTAATCCAATCTGGCTAATCCATTGGATCCACTCTTTAAATATCATTTCTTCATTATGACGGTTTCTATGGCCTTTGTAAACTGACTTGCTCACTTACTGGTAAAAATATGAGCTTTTTTCTTTTTTTCCTACACTTCTATTTTTTTCACAAATACTGACTATACTGACAGGGCTATTCGGTGATCCTTTTATTATTTTTTTCTGCCTTTTTAGGGGCTTCTGACGCTGTTTGACATGATCAAATAGAAAATAAGGGCATTTTAAATGATCTAGGCATGAATAAAATAGACGTTGCAAAGGCTTGTTAAATTGAGGATGGGATCTGATTAACATCGTTATCAGACTGGACACGACCCGCTCATTTTTACATGCGCCTTAATTCCAGGCACTACTTCATCGATCGAGTATTCATTGCCAGACACTTGGCCATGAGCTCTGAGCGGCTTTTAACAGCGAGTTTTTTATAGATGCTATTCAGGTGGTTTTTGACCGTTGCTTCTTGAATGAATAACTCTTTTCCGATCTGTTTATTTTTTTTGCCTTGGATGACAATCGTAATAATCTCGACTTCTCGTTCGGTTAAGGGATATATCGATACAGCCTGGTCCAGCGTTTGTCGGACATGTTGGAAGATATCTTTATAAAAATTGACCATAATATACAAAATAATACAGGTAATTAAAAAAACCGACATGGCCAGTAACCTCAATATTTTTTCAGGAAAAATGACATGATATAAAAAGTGATATTCGGTGACTTCTAAACATAAGAATGCAGCGATGGGAAGTACTAAACACCCCCACTTTAATCGCTGTTGGTCTTGATTAAATAACATGGCGGCCAGGGGTATTAAAATCACCAGAAAAAAATGGCCATTGGCGGCTCTGTCAATCATCGCGGACGCCAAATAGACCGCTACTGTACAATTGGCAATAATCAAACAGTTGGTGGCCTTAAACCGCCTTAAATGGTTGAGCTTCAAACATATAAAATAAGTCATTGTATTTGCGAATAATAAGCTCATTAGCCAGTAGCTTTTTAATGCCATAAAAACCCCCATGTAAAAAAAAGCGATCACCGAAAAAAAGCAGCTGATTTTATTTGCAAATTCGATTTTCTTTGCATCTTCGTATTTTTCATCACCTGAAATACCTAAGGTGCTGACTTTTTGGAGCCAATTTTTGAGCATGATCTCTTTATTATGACGGTTTATCTTTTGTTTGTCATGACCTCTGGTCTTTTGAAACTAAAAAAAACCTGCTCCTTTGTTTAGACTACTCGCGTGATACTTCCTTTGATCATGCCTGTTTTCCATTCGATTCTAGTCAGCTGACCGAGTTCCTAGTACAATATAAAAACGAGTTTAGATAGAAAGGAACGGTGCCTGATGATCGATATTGCCTTGATTCGAGAGACCCCAGAACAACTACGAGACGCGTTAAGTAAGCGTGGCGAGTCGGTGTCAGTAGTAGACGAGATCCTTTCTCTTGATACCCAACGCCGGACACAACTTCAAGACAGCGAAGCACTTCGACTACAACGTAACCAGATCAGTAAGGCCATGGGCCAGATCAAAGACACTGACGAGCGGGCCCAACAACAAGCCAAAGTCAAGGCCATTAAACAAGACCTAAGCAATATTGAAACCCAATTGGCCCAGATCCAATCTGAGCTGGATGCCCGACTAAACGCTTTACCGAATATCCCATCCGAAGCGACCCCTGTGGGGGCCAGTGAAGATGAGAATGTTATTTTGTCACCCGAGATCACCCCACCAGTACCAGCGTACCCGGTCCGACCCCATTGGGAGCTGACCGATTCAGTGAACCGTATCGACTTTGATCAAGGGGTCAAACTATGTGGCAGCCGATTCTATGTACTTCATGGCGACTTTGCCCGTCTACAACGCGCACTGATTGCCTATCTCCTCCAGAATCATAGCGATGCCGGTTACCATGAGACACTCTTACCCGTCATGGTCCATGAATCTGTGGTCTATGCCTCAGGCCAGTTACCTAAATTTCGGGACAATTTATACAAAGATCACGAGTCCAATATCTTTTTTGCACCCACTGCTGAGGTGCCCTTGACCAGTCTTTATGCCAAAGAGGTCTTGACCCAAGACGCACTGCCCCAGAGACTTTGTGCCTATAGCCCCTGCTTTCGTCGAGAAAAGGCCAGTGCCGGCCGAGACGTGCGGGGTATTAAGCGGGGCCATCAATTTGATAAAGTTGAGTTATACACCCTTTGTTCGCCTGAACAAGCCGCTCAAGAGCTGGACCATATGAAAGACACGGCCGTTCATGCCTGTGAGGCCTTGGGTTTATCGTATCGGGTCAAACAACTATGTACCGGTGACCTGGGCTTTGCGGCCCAAACGACCTTTGATATCGAGGTCTGGGCGCCAGGCTGCCAGGAATGGCTTGAGGTAAGCTCAGTGAGTCATTGTGGTGACTTTCAGGCCCGTCGTGCCCATATCAAGTACCGATCAGAAGTCAAAGGCAAAGCAAACTTCTTGCATACCTTAAACGGGAGCGGGTTAGGAATCCCACGGACCATGATCGCGATTCTGGAGCAATACCAACGGCCTGACCATTGGATCGAAGTCCCATCAGTCCTACAGTCCTTTATGCAATGCGAGCGAATCGCCCTAAAACCGGTCACTGACCAGGTCCGTTAAGGGCTCGGGACCAGGTCCAAGATCAGGGCCTCGTTCTTCGTTCCCAATCGCATCCGGGGCCCCCAAGTCCCGGCACCGGAACTGACATATAACATGGCCGTTTTGGCCCAATATTCGCCATAACAGTAGGGAAACTGGCGCCGGACTAAGTACTTGAAGGGAAACATCTGGCCGTTATGGGTATGTCCGGATAACATTAGGTCGGTCTGGGTATTAATAGCATCCCAAATGGAAGGCTTATGGACCAGGGTAATATTGAGGGCCCTTTTTTGGGCCAACTGTGAGACCAGAGCCACTTTCTTTTTATTAGAGACAGGGTCACTGATCCCAATAATGTTCAGGCCATTGACTTGCACGGACTGATTATCCAGAACCTGGATTCCATCCTCATTCAGCTGTACCAATAATTGCTCAGTCTCATTTAAATAATGCTCATGGTTCCCGGTCACAAAATAGATTGGAACAGCCAGTGTTTGTAGGCACTTAAGTACCGACAGGTCGGCATGACGACTATCCACCAAATCACCGCCAATAAGGAGCATATCCATTTTTAGGGGCCTTAACAGGGCCACAATTTTATGGAGTTTCTCACTGCCATTAGAGCCTAAATGGACATCACTGATAAAGGCAATTTTTTGGGGCTGTTTGAGTTTGCTGGACTCATATCGAATCTGCTTGAGATGAATCTTCTTGGCTTGCCAATATGAGTATAAGGATAACAAAGGCACGAGTATGGCTACTGCGGCGAGACAATCGGGGTCCGAGATCGGAAAAATGAGCTTGATCAGGAGTAATAAATTGATTATCATCCAAGCGAAAAAGCCCACCCCCATCCCCTCATAGACTAGGGCTCGTAATAGCACTGGAAATCGGGCCTTCTTGGCACGCATGAACAGTGAAATCAATACAAAGAGTAGCGCTGAACTGGCCACTATATACGCACGTGGCACAGGGGTCCCGGTCACCCAGCTGATGATCATATCGATGGGAAACACATAGACCCAATAGACCAATAAGAGCCCGAACAGGCCCCTGAAGCATCGCTTTAGGACCGACGACTTATTTTCGGTCATAATCGGCCCTGATCTGGCCCCAGTTCTTAGTATCCCATTTGAGTAATGGGTTTTGATACTCGTTTTCTTTGAGCCATTGTAGTGCCCGGTCCACCAAGCCCCAGACCTCTTCTGAACGGGGCTCCCGCTTGAGTAGGCTCTTAACCTTTTGGTTCTTGACCCATGCCATTGCGGTCCGAGAGTCGGTATAAATGGGCAGCTGTTGACCGGCCTGTTTTTGCAGGGCCAAGGCATGGACAATGGCCAAAAACTCGCCCAAATTATTGGTACCCCGTTGGATGGGCGTCTTATGGAAGTACGGCGCTCCGGTCTCGGTATACACGCCCCGGTACTCCATGACGCCAGGGTTACCGCTACATGCCGCGTCTACGGAGATACTGTCTAATATGGGCGGAGTTTGGCAATCGAATAGGGCCTCATTGCTCTTGACCTTGGACTGGTAGCTGACCTGTTCGGGGTTCTTAAAGGCGGCTTCGGCCTCGTCACGACTTGGAAAGGCCTTGAACTTGGCCCCTTGCTGGCCTTTGACCTGGGCCTCGCAGTCCGACCAGGTCCGATAGATGCCCGGCTTTCGTCCTTTCCAGACCACATAAAATTTTTGTTTTGGCATTGGGCTCTTAATCCTTTTTATTAATGGGTATCTATGGGGGTATTGTAGCAAACTTTGTGACCGGGGTCATAATAGGAAAAGGGGCTTATTACAAACTCTGATTTAACCCAGTTAAAAAATTGATTCGCATGTTTGCTCATAAAAAGGGGATCTTTTTCTGTTGGATTTGGTCATATAAATGAACACATATAAAAAAGAAACTTTAATTGGTTTCATATAGCTCTTGCTTAATCGGATCAACAAAGGCGACTTGCACGATACGATATAATGGTCCCTATGAGTTCCAAAAAAATAATAATTGCCGTTTCTATCGCAGCCACCTGTCTCTTCCTTTTGCTTCCTGGCTACATTGACCCAGCTCCAATTCAATAACAACGTTCCAAGAGCCGCTCAGTTTTGGAGCATGCAAAACTTGGCAGATAAAAATCATCTATTTTTTAATCTTCTTGCTTTATTTAGCATTGCTATTGCTTTTCTGGCAATCCCTTGTATTGATCCAAACTTGTGTTTCGAAAAGCTCGTTAAATTATTTTCTAAGGCCCTATCTTTAAACCCACCTAGTGCTCTTATTGTTTCAAAAAGAGGACTATCTTTAGCTGCGCTATCAGACTCTAAGCAACTTGTATCATTTAACCCTTCTAGTAACATTGGAATATATCTGTCATCCAAAAACTGACCAGCTGCTCTTGCTGCCATCCTCCTAACTTGATGATGAGGATCTTTAAAGGCTTCCATAATAGGGGCTTTCACGTCACCTATTTTTCCAAAACTTCGTACTACTTCCCAGCGTATAGCCGGCTGCCTATGCGTTAAAAATTCACTCAAAGGGTCAATGGAGGATTCCTCTTTAAAAGGACCTAAAGCCCTAATGGTCTTCCATAACGAAATCTCGTCTTTCTTACCTTTATATCTTTTTAAAGCATCATGTAAAACGGCTGTCCCTCGATAAATTGCATCTTTACTTAGACCTTCTTCATTAGCTATACCTAATAAAGCATCAATAGCTTGTTGTATAACAAACTCTTCATTACTTTCACCTACTATTTTTAGCAGTGGCGCAATAGCAGTCTCTCCAATATTTACTAAAGTACGTGCTGAAAAATCGCGTATTAATTGAGTATCTATTTTTCCGAAAGCCTTATCTGGCAATTCTGTTTCATGATTCAAACCTATTTTACCTAATAATAATATCAAAGGTTCTACAGAAGCTTTTTTTCAACTTTCCTAAACACTCAGAAAGAGCGACCCTAGTATATAAAGCACCCTCCGTTTTCAAAGTAGCGCATAATATCTCAGCAACACTTTCTTTCTGGGACTCTGTAAGCCCTCCTATTTTGTCTTGAATAATATTGACCATCATTGTCCTCAATTGAGGACTTGAGGATTGTGATAAAAATCCCAAGCATTCATTTACTTGAATCCCTTTGTTGTTAGATATAAAATTACATACTTCATTATGATTAACCTCTCCTCTAGATGCCCTAGCTCCGGTTATTTCAAATCTAATATTTACCCCATTGATGATATCTATTATTTTCATTTTATCCATATCATCTAAGGAACCCTTTGAGACAATCTTCATCTTAACAACCTCCTTAGTCACCCCTTGTTAACTTGCCCCCAATACTCCCTTCAAAAACGAAATCGCCTGTGACTTTTCTTGGACTTGGCCGTTGAGCTGCTGCTCATAGACCTGCTCGAGTAATTCGCCCATCTGCTTGCCTGGTGGGACCCCTAGCTTTTTTAGGTCCGCGCCAGTCAGTAACGGGGGTAAGGGCTGCTCATCAACACCTAAGGTCTGGGCTGTCTGACTCAGCCAAGTGACCCGCTTCTGCTGCTCGGGGTCCCTTGCCAGGGCCTTTAGAAATGGGGCCAGGACCTGGATCTTTACCCGTGTGGCCAGGTGCCGGACCGCTGTTTCTGGCGATGGAGCCTGGTGACAGTCATCAGCCGCGCTCTTGTTTTCAATGAGTGTTCGTACCCCTTGGATCAGGGCCCGCTCTTGGGTCAACTGGCCCAAAAACCGTCGCGTATCCGGCCCACTTAAGGATTCACATAACGCCGCTGCCATCATGACCCGATCCGTATGATCGTCACCACTTCGGGCCAGGGCCATCTGGTCCACGTTCTCACATGTGCGCTGCCAATGTTCTGGATTCTCACTGACCGCTTTCATGCCATCGAAATGGGTCCAGACCCCCATCTGGCTAGCAAGTTTGAGGCCCCATGACGGGGCCGGGGCTTTAAGTAATAACTGCTCGAATTCCCTTAGGATCCGGTCCTTGGCCAGCTCCTTTAAATCTAAGCGCTGACATACGCTCATGGTACTGGGGTGGATGTTCATCTGGAAGCGGGCCGAAAATTGCATGGCCCGTAGGACCCGTAACGGGTCTTCCGAAAACGCGTCACTGACATGTCGGATCACTGCCGCCTTAATATCGGCTTGGCCATTATATGGGTCCAATAACGTGTCCGTTACGGGGTCAAAGCCCATGCTATTCATGGTAAAGTCACGGCGCTTGGCTGCCGATTCATAGCTTGCGTCCGGTGCCAATGACACCTCAAAGCCGCGATGACCGGGCCCTGTTTTGGTCTCAAAACGCGGTAAGGCCACGTCCACTTCCATGCCATCACACCAGACCTTAATGACCCCAAAAGAGACCCCCACTTCTTTACTTGGCCCTAACTCGGACAGGCTCTTTTTGAGACTGTCGAAGGGCAAGTGATAGACTTCCAGGTCATAATCTTTGACCGGTCGACCCATAAGATGGTCCCTTACCGCACCACCAACTAATAAACAACGGCCGCCAGCTTGGGTCAGACTCTTAACGATTTTGTGGACCGGGTCCGGGATATTCATACCGATTATTATATCATGCTGAGTAGTGACTTTGACCCAGACCTTGAAGCAACCCTTATATTAGTCGTATACTGGGGTTATGACACGATCACGACCGAACCGTCGTCGCGGACGCGGAGCAAAACCCAAGTTTAGCCATAAAATTTCGGCCCATTTCTCGAAACGGGACTTCACCTGCCAGGAATCTGGGCAGATCCGGATCTCTTTGGGGCTGGTAGGCGCATTGGAACAGATCCGAACATTGGCCGAGAACCGGGTCAATATCATCAAAGGCTACGAGTCACCCGAGGTGGCTGAAAAAAAACGAACGCTGAAGCGGAACCTGCATGTCCAAGGCATTGCCGCGGATATTACCGTAGATAATGTCAGTATTTATGACCTGTTTACCGTGGCTGAATCGGTCCCTGAAATTAAAGGGATCGGCCTAAATGTCACTGACAACTATGTCCATGTGGATACCCGAAAAGAAGAGGACCGCCGGTGCTGGGTCGAAAAGGACGGCGAGACCATTGACCTGACTGACGAGAACCGTCATGAGTTCTTCTCCTAACTTCTCGGTCCTGGTCAAGAACTTTCTCGATTACCTTCAGAACCAATGCCACTATTCCAGCCATACCATCCAAAACTATCGCCGCGACTTAAGGGACTTTGACGCCTTTACTAACCATGAAATGGGGGACCTGAACAGCCTGGGTAAACGGACCTGTCAACAGTATCTTTATGCCCTAGAAACGCAACAATACGCCCATCGCAGTATCCACCGTAAAATCGCGAGCTTGCGTTCCTTTTGGCGGTACCTGATCCAAGGCAAGCATGTGGACTCGAACCCCTGGCAACTGATCAGCTTACCTAAAAAACCCAAGCGCCTGCCCAAGGTCCTGTCCACCAAAGTCATGGGCCGCTTCTTGGACGCCCTACCTGAGCAAACCCCGCGCCAGATCCGTGATAAATGTATCTGTGAACTGCTCTTCGCATCAGGGGTTCGGGTCTCGGAACTGGTGGGCTTGGACCTGGCCGATATCGACCTGGCCAACCAACAGTGTCATGTCACCGGGAAAGGGAACAAAGAACGGATCTGCCTCTTCGGACCCGAGGCCGCCGCGGCCACCCAGGCCTATATCGATCATGCCCGGCCCTTATGGGCCCAAGCACAGACCCAAGCCCTTCTGATCAACCCCAACGGACAACGGCTCAGTACCCGCAGTATCCAACGGATCATTAAAGCGGCCGGTCAACAACTGGGCCTGGACCCCGATATCACCCCTCATAGCTTCCGTCATAGCTTTGCCACTGCCCTTCTCGACGGCGGCGCCGACCTGAAGAGTATCCAAACCCTGCTCGGTCATGAAAGTATCAGTGCCACCGAACTGTATACCCACCTGTCCATGTCTGCCCTAAAAGACGGTTATGACAAGGCCCATCCTCGACAAAAATCTGATTTATAGTTTTTTATTTATTATTTTATTATATTTTTATTTTATTTGACATTTTAATCATATATCAATACCATCTATACCATTAACTATTGGTATTGAGGTTCCCATGAATGTTCAGCTGGCTAAACACTTTTTAACTTATCCCCCTTTTTTGCCACCCCCAGTAACCCGCCCATCTCTACCAGCCGGTCCTATACGTATTGCCTGCCCCCAAGATATGACTCGTCAAGTGCGTGATCAACAGTCCGGCGGTTATCCGTTTTTATTGTCGAGCCCTCCGTATCGAATCCAATCCATTTTTAAAAGCAAAACCAATATCCGAATGGCACCAGCACTTGATAATCAAGGTCGAATCTACGTGGTGACCGAAACAAGCTGCCAACGACGATTACGCCAAGAGGATGGATGCTTTACTCTGGATCATGACTTTGGCATTAACCCCATCCATGCCCCTCTTATCGACCATGAGAATCAACGCGTTTATCTCCTTACTCGAGAGACCCTCTTTTCATATGCATTAGACTCTTTATCTGAGCAATGGCAACTCCAGGGCGCCTTTTCTGCCCCTCCTCGACGTCTCGCTGACGGGTCCCTCCTTTGTGCCAATGGGACCACCCTATGTCGAGTTTGCCCGCACTCTGGCAAGGTTAATTTGAGAGTCGAACTTAATCAACCCATCGAGTTTCTGTTCATTGATCATCTGAATGCGACTCTTTATGCCATCAGCAAGTACCATATTCAGGTCTTTGATACTGACTTTAGGCTCATCTACCAACAAGATGTGAAAACCCCTATTTGTGCGTCCATTTTAACAGAAGGCCAGCGCCTGGTTCTTATCTGTAATAAGAATACAATACGTGCATACGACGCCCAACTAAATCTAAAGTGGGACGTCAAAGCTGGCTTTAACTTACTCCCCCAACTCTCTTACCTGCCCCGTTGCGCCAAGTCAAAGTCAAAACCAAAGATTGTCGCTAGTCTTCAAAATAAAAACCTTCGTCTACATATTGAAGAATCTAGTGGACGCTTCTGCACCCACCACACTCCTCATGTAAAATCTGGCACTCTTTATACCAGACTAGGAACGTTTGTGATTGTTCATGGTACAGGTCTAGATGACGGAACAAAAAAGGTTCCCCTTATGATCCCTAATAGAGCAGCCCACTATTACGTCACCCCAAGAGATCCGCATTCACTATTCGTTGTGGCAGGCAGGTCCCTTTTTTATATTTACCCTACAAACAGTGCTAATCGTCCCCCTTCTTTGTAGTCTCAGCACTGGCCAGCCCCATTCATCATTCTATATACTATCTATCATGAGTACTATCACATGGCCGACACAGTTATTGGCATGGTTTGAAACACAACAGCGGCCCATGCCCTGGCGTCAAAACCCAAGTCCTTATCATACCTGGATCAGCGAAATGATGTTACAACAGACCCAAGTGGCCACGGTGATCGATTATTTTAATCGCTTCATCGCGCTGTTTCCGGACGTGACCTGCTTGGCCAAGGCCGACCAGCAATCGGTGTTAAAAGCCTGGGAAGGGTTGGGCTATTATTCCCGGGCCCGGAACCTGCATCGTGCCGCCCAGATATTGGTCTCGGACTATGACGGTCAATTGCCCAGCGACTATCATGAGCTTCAAGTCCTGCCGGGTATCGGGCCCTATATTGCCGCTGCGATTAGTTCCATCGCCTTTCAGCAACCGGTCCCTGTTGTAGACGGAAATGTCTTGCGGGTCTTTACCCGGTTCTGGTTCATTGAAACCGATATTCGTAAACCCGTCGTTAGGGACCAGATCTTTGAGCGACTAAGCCCCATCTTACATCAGGTCCCCCCTGAGGACTTTAACCAGGCCATCATGGAACTTGGCGCATTGTGTTGCCGACCGGTGAATCCGAGCTGTGATATATGTCCCATCCAAGGCCAGTGCCAGGCCTTTGAGCAAGACCAGGTCCATCGTCTGCCCTATAAATCTAAAAAAGAGCCGGTGCCCCATCACACCATTGGGGTCGGGGTGATTATTAAGGACGGCAAGGTCCTGATCGGGAAACGAAAAGAGTCCCAAATGTTGGGCGGACTATGGGAGTTTCCTGGCGGCAAAATGAAGCCAAACGAAGAAATCACCCAGACCATTGAACGAGAAATCCGAGAAGAAACGGCCCTGGAAGTTCAGGTCGATGGGTTTCTTTGCCAAGTCAAGCATGCCTATACCCATTTCAAAATTACCATGCATGCCTACCTATGTACCATGCGCTCCGGTACACCCACCCCCATCAGCTGTGATGAACTTCAATGGGTGAGCCTATCTGAGCTGGATCAGTACCCCTTCCCTAAAGCCAATCATACGGTGTTGGCGCACCTAAAGCAAATTGATTAAAGGGTTGTATATTAATCGACCTGGTCCACCCTCTATGGGTTACACCCTAATTTCGTTTTCTACCTCATAACAATCTTTTGTCTTCCTAGTGATGATTGTAGTCGTGAATCGTTGATATTATAACTGTACCTCTACCCCCAGACCCATCTATGAACCATCAGCCCCTCACTTTTTTCTTGACAAATACCGTCTCAGTATGGTTTTATTAATGCTATCCTAATATTAGGCCTTAAAAAAGGGAGGTGTATGCTTACTCTATAATCACTAACAATGAAGAATCCCTTCTTCAATTAAACTGTAACACGGATTGTTGAATCCCTTTCAACATCCATATTTAACAAACATATTCAAAAGGGGAGTGTGATGGCACTCCCCTTTCTGATGATTTATAACGATCCGTATAGGATGTTATCAATATGGCCCCAATCATACCGGGCACTTTATGTAACCCCCCCATTTAAATTAGGCGCTTGCCTAAGCCTACGCTCGCAGGTATACTCTGATTTATGGCAAGTAATAATCCCCATTCTTCTCAACACGCGCTCCCATCGGTCCTGGGTCGCTATTTTGATCTGGAACTGGTGTCTGGCTCGGGCTGCTATCTAACAGACCGACATGGCAACCAGTACTTGGACTTTTCCTCTGGGATTGGCGTGACGTCCACTGGTCATTGTCACCCTAAAGTCGTTCAAGCCATCCAATCCCAAGCTGAAACATTAATTCACCCTTGTATTGCCATTGGGACTTCTGCCCCTCCTCTTGAGTTAAGTCAGAAAATAGAGACGATCTGTCGAGATGCGTTTGGGCCGTCCCAGACCTATCAATCTTTTTTTGCCCAAAGTGGCTCTGAAGCGGTGGAGGCCGCGATTAAGTTAGCTAAATATGTCAGCAAACGATCCAATATAGTGGCTTTTTCCGGCGGCTTTCATGGCCGGACCTATGGGGCCTTATCTTTGACCACTTCCAAAGAAAAGTACCGAGAAGGCTATGCCCCCTTCCTTCCTAATATTGACTTTTTTCCCTACCCGTACATGTATCGTCGCCCTTGGCCTGGCACCTCGGATGAGGCGTGTTTAGAGGCGGGGATCCAGGCTTTGACCCATTCCCCACTTTTAAACGAAGAGGTGGCTGCCGTGATTATTGAACCGATTTTAGGTGAAGGCGGGTATGTCCCTGCACCGGCGCCCTTTTTAATTGCCCTTGCCAAGCGTTGCCGCCAACTGGGCATCTTACTCATTGCTGATGAGATCCAATCCGGGATGGGTCGGGCCGGGACCTGGTTTGCTAGCTCACACGCTCCGATCCAACCAGATATGATTACCTTGGCCAAAGGCCTGGCCTCGGGCATGCCCTTAAGTGCATGTGTGGCTAAAAAGTCGCTCATGGACCAGTGGCCGCCCGGTGCCCATGGTGGTACTTACGGCGCGAACCCAGTGACTTGCAATGCGGCCAATGCCACTATTGATGTGTTGTCAGGCTGCCTGGAATCAGTGCAAGCGTTGGGCAAATTTGCTATTGAGATGTTGAATACCCAGTTGAGTACCAGCCCATATGTGGGCGATATTCGTGGCCATGGGCTTATGATCGGCATTGAACTGGTGAAAGATAAGGGCAGTAAAACCCCTTACCCAGAGCTGGCCCAGCAACTCATGCGTGCTTGTCTAGAGCAGGGCTTGGTTGTCATTTCTTGTGGTTTATTTGATAATGTGATTCGCTTGATTCCGCCCTTAATTATTGATCAAAGCACCCTTGAAAAAGGGCTGTCGATTTTGGTGGAGGCTATTCATGATTCTCATTAAGGGCCATCACGCAATTGAGGCTGCCATTAAGTCCAAAACCCCCATCCAGAGACTCATCATCACCCATCAATACCAAGCCCACTACCGAGACCTCATCCGACAGGCTGAACGGGCCAATATCCCAATTCAGGCTGTCACGTCTGACCAGCTTCGAAAGCAATATAAAGAATCCAATACCCAATCGGCACTGGCCTTGGTCTCAGATGTTAAACACATGGACTTTGATGAAATTAAAGACCACCCGGACCAACACCCGGGCATTTTAATCCTGGACCATTTGGAAGATCCCTTCAACTTTGGGGCCATTTTACGATCTGCCGCAGGGATGGGTGTTAAGACCGTTATTTACCCTAAAGCGCGCCAAGCAGCCATTAACGCGGGAGTCATCAAGGCCTCATCTGGTGCCATTTATTTTCAAAACTTAATCAAAGTGAGTAATTTAAGTAATGCCATTAACACGTTAAAAAAATTGGGCTACTGGATCTATGGTACAGACGTTCATCAAGGCCAAGATTTAAGAACCTGTCCCACCCATCATCCCTTTGTCTTAATTGTGGGTAATGAACATAAGGGAATGTCTAAGGGCCTTAAAAAATGGGTAGATGTCCCCATTAATATTTCGTTAGATCGTCAAGTGGAATCCCTAAATGTGTCAGTAGCCACGGGCATTATCTTATATGAACTAATGAAAGGGCGACCCTAATGGTGCCTGCATTTCTTCCAAAATCGAACCGTTTCCAACAGGCACTGTTAATCCCATTTTTTGTGATTTTAAGCCTCTTTATTATTCTCTTATTCTCACTGTTACTAATCATGGGGAACCGCCACTCCCAGCAACAACAACAGCAACATCTATTGGCCCATACCCAGGCTATTAATATCCAGTTCCAATCCAAAATCAATCGTTTAGAGCAATTTCATTATTTGATCCCCTCTCTTAAATTTAAATCCGCAGCAAAGCTACAACGTTTAATTGAACCTCTTATTCAAAATGAATTTAACTGGGACCATGCTCAAGTCTGGACGGACTTATCTGACTTTCAACAAAGCGTTCCTATCTCTGCCTGGCCAGAGCTCTCCTTTTTTGAATTATCAGTACCCGAACATCGGATTATCTATTATGAACATACCGGTGAACTACGCGCCTTATTACTAACCGTTTCGTCCCATCAATATAAAGGCCAATGGTTTCCCGTGATTATTGGGGTCCCCATTGATGCCCAGTTTTTCAAACAAATCTCCTTACCCACCCAGGTCTACT
>PBBE01000018.1 GCA_002716485.1 Actinomycetota bacterium | reverse complement strand
TGTTTTTTTTTCTTCTTCTAAGGCTAACTGTCTAAGCCTAAATACTTGTTTTAGCATAAAAATTTCAACATATTTATTTACTGTTTTACCATTAGGTAGTTTTTTTAAATATTTTTCTTTTGTCTTTTCAACACTATGATTCTTACTTTTCAATCTAGGGTCTACTGGTATATTTATTTTTTTTCTAGATTGAGCCATTCTTAACATCCATTCAGGGATAAGGGGCTCTGTTGAGTTTGAAGCAGTTGTATCTGTAGACTCCGTAGAAAGCATCTCATCAATCATATCACCTCCATCATTCAAATGATCTAAAAACCCCTTATAAGTCTTTAATGCAAAACATTGACACCCTGTCGCAGAAAATTGTAGTAGCTCTTTAGATTGAATAAATCTATCTCCTTTAGTTCTGACTATACCTAATTTCGATTCTAAATTTTTCATGCGATAGTGAACAGGATCAAGCGCAACTGTATCCATAGTTTTCCCGTCATCAGAATATTTAACATATAACGAAAAAATATGGGAACTTTCATTGCCCCTACGGCCTCTTTTCTCTACAAAAAAAACTTTAGTCTGACCTGCATGTTCTTTTCTATACTCAGGTGTGCCAATCTCGTCAATATATCCTTGAGAGCTAGTACTTTTAGACCTGCGCTTGTTCTTTTTTATATCTGTAATAATCTCAGCCATAGGTAACTTAACAGAGCTATTAGCTCTTTGTGCTTTTTTATTATAATACCCAATAAGGTTTAATATTCCTATCGGATGTATTAGACTCGCTTTATCTTCAGCCCAAACTGAAAAGTTTTTAGGCTCTGAATCATCGTTCAGGCCCTTTTCTATCTCTAACCTATTTAAATCATCAAATTGCAAAGATTCTGCATATTCAAAGGCAGGACCCGAATCATAAGGGGCGCTTGACTTTAATTGAGAAATATAAAACTGCTCTAGTTTAATAGATATCGACTGAATAAGCTGAAGGTCTTCTAGAGATTTAGAGGGCATTTTTTTTAGTTTACCAAGTACTCCCTTTAAGATCTGTTCCTTTTTTGCAAAAATCCTACTTATATTGACATCTTTACTACCCCATCTACCACCTTTGTTAACGTTTACCTGTTCTATATCTAGATGTCCTTCTATTTTCTTTAAATTAGCTAATATAGCTCTTCTATTTGATCCGCTTGTGCCTCTCATAGCAGAATCATCCGTCAATATTTCAAATAACTCTTTTAGTTGAGTTGCCTCTCTTAAAAGATTTTGCTTAGCACCCTTAAGTGCCTTTGACACATCTCTTAATCTTTGGCTAGCTTTTATGTTTTTATTAGTTGGTATATTCATATACCCCCTTTTCTTTTAACCCAATCTAACATTCCCACCTTCCACCATTTTTAAACATCGTTCATATCCAATACAATTCCGGCTCCGTTTGAGCCTTCAATCGCATGTTCAAAACCCTCTTGAATTTAGTCACTTTTTCTTTTTCTTTAGTCTGATAACGTTTCTCTTCGATTTGGGTCCTGATCATCTTCTTTTGTTCCCTAGCTTGATAGAGCTTCTTTTCGAAGCTGTTTTGGGCCATGTTCTCTAACGCTTCATATTTCGATTCTGGTCGGTTCTGATTGGGTCGATATTTCCGGCGGCTTTCGGTCTCATAGCGATCCGCGTTCATGCTAATGTACTTGCCTTTCTCGCTATAGGGATACAAATAGAGATGCCCATGTAGGACCTTTATCGCTTCAATCCCAAATCCGCGATTTCTAATTGATGGATAATGGACTCCTCCCCTCTATGACGTGCGATCTCAAGGGCGGTCTTTCCATCTTGATCTTTTATCGTTATATCTGCCCCCTTATCCAATAAGCTCGCCACCATGTCTGTATTCCCAGCTATGATCGCATATACGAGTGCGGTTTGTCCCTGATTCGATTTTTGATCTATATCTGCGCCGGCCTGTATCAATAAATCTGCGATTTGACAGTTGCCCCTTTTTGCAGCGCTCATTAAATTGCTTTTTCCATTTAAATCGGTCCAATCAATACTGGCATTTTTCGCTAATAATATCGCTACGCTCTTTATTTTACTATTTCTAATAGCGAGCCCTAACGCACTTTTCCCACACCGATCTCGGCTTTCAATATAGGCACCTCTCTCTATTAATAAATCAATTTGATCACTGTCCCCCTGACTAGCGGCTGCCATTAACGCTGTTTGACCATTTGAATTTTTGGCAAAAATTAGTAACGGATTTTGGTCTATATCACTCATCACTGTTTCCCAACTACGCGTTTTAATATCTGTAAAAAATGTATCCACAACGGACTCGTCTACCTGTTCTGCTAATTGACGGGCCAATGCGACATCGATATACCTTTCAAGCTTTGTCTCTTTAAATAGGGCCCCCACTTCTTCTTTAAGCGCCGAATACCCCCTTACTTGTTCAATGAGCCGCTTACTGAGTTCTAATCCCTGATCCGTGGGTCGGACCTCTCTTATATGTTTTAATTTTATGATTACAAGCTGAGCATCTTGGTCACTTAACTTACTTACCATTTCTTCGACCGCTACCGTCCATTGTGGGACACTTATCCCCCATACTCGACATATATCTGCAGAGGCTTGCTGATGAAGCTTATCTAGACGTATATTCATCACACTGGGCTTAAAAGGAGGTCTTTTTGCCTCTAGTCGCTTGGCCTTGGCCGCTGCTTTTCCACGATAACTACTTTGAATGGTTTGGGCTGCCTGTCCGTTAATATCACCTTCACTGGCACCGCTTTCTTTCAAAAATAATAAAGGCGAGCTTCTTCGAGCTGGGACTGGTGGTGTTAGACTATCTGGCGTCCAGGCCTCACTTCGCTCATCCCCAGCACTCTCTGAATCACTTGCCACTACTTCACCGGCCCAATCACTGGCGTTAAAGATCTTGCCACTGCCTGCCAACATCGTCTTGATTAATAGTAGGTCTGTTTGTTTAAGTTGATGATCCGCTTGTATGGAGGCTTGTGCAATTCTTGGGTACATTAAGTCTAACTGAGCAAGTGAGATCACAAAATAGCCTTTCATTGTATAAAGATGGACCCTTGCGGTTGCCTCGCTATCGACCCTTAGATAAGTATCAGTAAGCCTTGTTAACACGTCACTAATCGCGTCTTTAGAGATCGGAGCGTCTACTAATATGCTGACTTTGTAGCCATCTGAAATCTGAGAAAACTGTATGTACTCATCTCCGTCCATGGCATTTGTAATCATGGCGTCGTCAAAATTGGGCTCAACTTGTTTACTGTCCTTAACTGAGACTAATCTCTCAATGCCACATTCCTGAGGGAATAATTTAAATAAAGGGTGCTGTTTTTGAATATGTACTTGCTCGTTTGTTGCCAACTGATCCCAAACTTGGATTAAGCCACTACTTAATAAATCCGGCTCAGTGTCTACTAAGCGCTTAAAGTCATTATAAAGTGCCCTCTTAAAGGTGTCATAATAATATTTTTCAATCATTACCTGTTCCCATCTTGCCACCTGCTCAGGGCGATCTTTAACGGTCCTGTCCATAAAGATTTGTGACTGTCTCAGAGAGTCAATGGGTAACTCGATCTGGGCTTGATTCTTCAGTTGCCTGATCAGGGCATCGTCGTTACCCGTCGCCCTTACTATCGATGTAAGGTGTTGATGACTGTCTATTTCCTTACAAATACTTGGAAATAGGGCACTCAATAATGCTGGTGTATGGCCAATGATCTCATAGTCTTTTGTCGTAAACGCCATGCCGTGCCGATCATGGCCCTCCAAAACAGCAGCGACTTGGGCCGCTCGGTATACGTCCTCGTCTTTAGCGTCTGTTTCTGTCTGTATTCTTTCAAGTAACCGTTTAAGCTGATCCATACCAAGAGTATCATTATCCAAATCGTCATTCTCATGAGACCCTTGGCGGGATCTAGCCAATTGAAAAGTACTGGTATCAAAGGACTCCCACAGCTTGGTTTCATTGTTATAGATTTCAAAAAAACGGTGATCTTTATTTTTAATCACCCGAACATGGACCCCTTTATATTTAAATAAATGGGCACAGACCACAGTGACATGGCGACAGCATCCTTTGGCAGACTCAAATAATGTCTGCCAGGCAAAGGCTTTTTGTTCATGAGGGTATAGGGTGTCTCCATGAAAGGTCGCCGCAAACGTTTCTATGGCGGTCTTGATTTGATTAATTTTCTTACCGCTTTCTATTAACTCAAGAATCACTTTCTTTGAAGGGCCACTGATGCAGTCAGGGTCCTGAAATACCTGATCAAGATAGCGCTTAATTTCATCTGAATCCAATGCCAACAATGCGTCGCTGGGCGGGCCCTGCGTTTCTTGTATACCGTCATAACATTCCCATTGGAGTGTGTCCCCTTTCATACCTCTTTCTTCTTTCAGATAGACTCGCCCAATTGAATCGACCTGTAAGTGTTGGCCTAGATCTGTCACTGATCTACCGTTAATGCTCAGTGTCTGGATCCCTGTACAAATAAATGGTGAGGCAAGTAAAAACGGACCTTCTTCATTTTCAATGACTTGACCCTTGCTTTGATATACTTGTCTGTCCCGTTTTTCTGGGGCCTTATATATTTCTAGCCCGCCACTAGGGTTTAGTTCTTGTATACGAAGTGTACTATCACTAAATTCACTGTAAATAGTATGGTTGATGTATTGATCATTTTGTTCTCTTGTATACTTGGTATTGATATCAATAGTACCAGCTTGCCACCCTTGGTATGGGCCGACGTCTTCACTATTGTGATACTCAAGACCCCCTAATTCATTTTTCCACTCGTCAATAGTAAATGTTTCAAATGATAATTTCTTACCACTTGGTACCGTTATTTGCACTGGTACAAAATAAAGCCCTATTTCATGATGCGTTAATTGAATACATAAGTGATTGCCCTGCCACGCAAAGGTGCTGTTTTTATTACCGCTTATTTCTATATCGCGTTGATCATATTCTGAGAGCCCTTCTTCATTACTATCAAATAATGAATACCAAATCTCCGGGTGAAAGTGCTCAATCACCACCCCTGTCGTTAACTGAGTATCCTGCCGATGCTGAATGGGGGGTCCTTTCTGGCCCTGATCACCTATTATTTCCCATAATGGCCGATACGTCCACACTCGCTCGTATCCTAATTGTTTCTGCCGGTCACCTCTTGTTAACTGTGTATGGAACTCGTTTCTGTTAGATCTTGCATAGTACGCGGATCGATTATAGAACATTACAACTGAGTTTGGTTCTACTATTTTTAGCCCCCTTAATAGTTGACCTTCAAAGTCTGTTTTACATATCTTTGATTTAACATGGATATAAACCAAATAAGCAAAGTCATTGATACTCGTCTTGTCGCTTACATTCGTCTTGTCGCTTACATAAGGGAGTGTTTCAATGATATTAAGTATTTTTTTTTCTTTAAACTCTCTATGATGGCCAATAGTAGACTTTAATATATTGCTACTTATTGCACTGACCAGCAAAATATCTGGAATACCGTCAGGGGTTAGTTCACAAATAATGCAATCACTCTTACTGTCATAGCGATTTATCGCCCTTGCCCTGATATCAATCTTAGGTATCGGACACTCTTGTGCCTCTATTTTTTTTAATTGATCAATCAAGGTGTTAAAGACCTCTTGGATCTGTAGACTTGTTTTAGATACAAGCCACTCTGTTGAGACTCTGAGATAAGAATATTGAGGGTCTAGTTGGATCAGTGAGTCCATGGGAATCACCGCAAGATCAAGCACCTGCCAATCCACCTCCTTAATGAGCTGATGAATGATCTCTGTTTTGATTAGATTCGCCTTAAAATCCGTCTCGTTCATAGGCAAAAATGGGGGGCTTTCTTTAATACGAGATTGCTCATCACCTGTCAGAAATAGATAGTGGGGATAGGTGGCCTGGGTCATACTAAAAACATCGTCCTGTGGATTTTGATGACAGTGCTCAATGGCATCAAAGAGCTGTCTTGTGGATGGGAGGTATTGGCTCCCTTTATTTTCTAAAATACGAATTATTTCGATATGAATACGAACCAATTGTCTTAAATGCTCATCGGTGACACAATCGTCCCCATATTCATCTCGCCGCCCTTTTGCTAGGGTATAAAAGTCATCTGCTGTGGCTTTAGGAAGACAGATGCTCTTCACACAGGTCGCTAATATCGAGGCCAATTCCCGGTCTCGTCGTCCTGTATAACTAGGGGGGTTGGTACTAATAATCACCTGATTTAAATTTTGTTTAAAATAATCTAACACCGTTTTCATTTGTATCGCCGATAATAGATTTCCTTCAGAAATGACCAATACCTTCCCATTCGTGACACAATGAGCAGCCACCTTATATAACGCCTGTATTTGTGCCCCTTTACCAGCATTGACATGGCAATATGGAATCCCCCATTTTTTTAGATAGGCCCCAATGGTTTTATCTTTTCCATACCCTGAGGATCCTTGAATTAATAGGGCCTTATTACCATGACATTCCATATGATCTTGAAGCGCCTTAATCATCTGAAAGCTGATATGATTGAGTATTAATTCATCTGGAAATTCATCAAAAAGGGATGCCCCCTGTGCATGTGTATGGGAACGTTTGTCATGAATACGTCGTGATTTTTGTTTCGCGGCTTCCCCAAGCTCACTTAAATTCAGATTACTGGCTTTGCTAACGCTAATATCCTCTAAAGTGACCGGCCCCACACGATACTGACAATTAAATCGCTTACAAAAAATAAGTAACTGTGCCCTATTCACCGGATGATAAAACCACTTTGCCTCAACCTGAACTGTTTTTTTAGGGGCGGGATCTCTCATTTCCTTAATTGTTGATATTGACTCCGCCACACCCATTAGATCTTCTGGATTCTCACTAAAATACTGGGTGGCTATGTCCTCTAATTCTTTCTCGATCCGAACTGATATTGATAGGCCCTGCTTTTGTAACCATACTTCTAAGTCTGGGTTTATTCGTACCGGTAGGACCAATGTCGCGCCTTCTTTTATCACCCCTGCCAACTGCTCAGGCTGGGCCACTTCTGACGGTGCTACCCATATCTCATCTGGCGTCGATTCATCAGTCAGGGGAATCAGAGGCTCAGATGGCTCATTAAACTGTCTAGAGACCGGTCGTAATCGATTAAAAAAATCAGGCCCCAATTGCCGAGGATCACTGACTAATGTAATCACCTCACTTACATAGGATTGAATGTCTTGGCCATCCAGCTGGGCATGTTGATCATACACCGAGTTTAATGCACTCATTTGGTCCCTATTCATATGGGTGGTATTAATGATCAGGACCCCTTTTTCTTGATTCTCTTTATAATGCGCTTCTAACTCCCGTAGCACCTGTCCCGTCTGATTATTTGAATGTAGAAAAAAGACATTTTGATGGCATCTATAACTCTGAAATACGTGACGCCAATCTCGACACTGCCATGTTTGCTGTAAGATAGGTCGCCAGGAGACCGGACACGATATGACATTTGTAATCCGTCTTAATGCATCGGATATAGCACTCTTCACCATCGCGTTAACTGCCGCTTTAACCTTTTTTGGGACTCTCCTTGCCCCCTTTACAGATTGTCTAATACCCGGTCCATTTAATGATACCAACATCTTAATTCCTGATTTTTTTATTATTTAACGTTTTTATTTTGTATTTAATTTCACTTTTTTATATTTATTTTTTATCATCCTCTTTCACATCTATCTATCTTAAGAGGGGAATCTGTACGATCTGGCGATTTCATGATCTAATTCTGCTGGGGTGCGATTATGACACCCATATTGCATCATTAGGCTAAATGTGATGTAATAGGCGTTCTGAATTTATCAACAAGCGTCGTTCTTACTGGCCTTTTCTTTTTAAAATCTATCCTTAATCGAGCCCACTTTGACTTTAAATAAAATAATCTCACTATATTCTTCCCGTTCCTTTCGGATTCAAGAACTTAAGCAACAGCTGGCCCCTAAGCCCGTCTGGGAATGCGCCATATCCTTAACGCCCCATTATTATCTTGAGTCCTACCTTTTCAATCAGACGCTCCAAAAGTTTAAATCTGAAATCAAGTTTTTTTTTGAGGAGGTCCCTACTAAATACGTCAATATTTATGCGAACGCCGAGTATTATTTTAAGAAGGACCCTAAAAAGATGTTTGAGACCTATTTAACGCATCAAGCAAGTCACTTTAATCCCTATATTGACCTTTTCTTTAAATTAATTCCCCATCACCCCCCTTGTTATACCCATCGTCTAATCAAGGCTTTACGAAATATCCTTAGATTGATCAATCTTCCATATACACCCATTAGCAGCCCTATCATCGATCAATTTAAAGACCCTTACTTAATGCCTGTTAAGCTTCTTTATGACAAGAAGTTCACTTATTCTGAGTCATTGAATTCAACTGTCTCAACTCAATTATCTAACGATCAATTTTGCTTCGCGCAACTACGTCTTTTAAAGTGTATTATTCCACGTCTGTATATTAAAAAAACAGTCGGACAAGAACAACTCCAAATCACACTACTCCAAGTTATGATCTAAAATAAACGGCCTGAGGGTGATGAAATACTAGGGCCGATACTGACCCGTCTGGACTCATCATAAAGTCCTCACATAACTCGACCCCGATGCTCTGGTCCGGTGCCATGAGTGACCAGAGCTGAGCTTGATAGGCAAGGTCTGGGCAGGCTGGGTAGCCAAAGGAATAGCGTCGAGAGCGATAATTGAGCTTAAATATATCGTCAATATCCATGCTTGGCTCATCAGCAAAGCCCCATTTCGCACGGATCTGCTGATGGGTACGCTCTGCAAATGCTTCTGCTGACTCTAAGGCCAGTGCCGCTGCAATATGGGACTCTAAAAATCGGTTTTCTGCCTTTAGCTGGTTCGCATAATCTAAAATCTCTTGGCCAGAAGTGACCACAAAAAAGCAGACGGTATCCACTTGATCCGGATGCACAAAATCAGTGAGACAATACTGATAACCGCCCTCTTGTCGTGGAAAGGTAAATGTCTCTTGGACCTGGCTAGCATCATCACTTAAGATCTGTAACTGAGTATCGGATACTTTGACTTTATAAAATTGGTACATGCCCTTGGCTTTTAAAATTCCCTGCTCAATAATCTGGGATTTTACTGTCTCAATTTGCTTCATTAATGAGACTGTTTTAGGGTCATTCTCTTTGATCTTTTTCTTAATATTTCCTTTCAAGCCCAGGTGATGACCCAAGAGCATTTGACGATTAATATAGCCAAACAAGTCCCCCAGATCAGCCGCCACAATCACAGGGCCTGGCGCTTGCTCGAATTCGGCCGGATCATATTCATAGACCAACCGCTTCTCTTTAAGTTTTGCAGGCGCTTTCTTTGGGGCCTCTGAATCCTCGCCAGCTGCCATAACCGCCCCACTTTCGGCGCGATAACTGCTCAAAAACTCACTGGCCTTTTCAGGGTTGGTGATCTGGTTAATAATATCCAGGCCATTCATAGCATCTTTGGCATAAATGACCGTGCCGTCGTATTCTGGCTGGATCTTTTTTCTTGTAAACAATTCGGTCAACGCCGCGCCGCCCACCACAATAGGAACACTGATCCCCGCCGCTTTAAAGTCTTTGGCGGTCACGATCATCTGTTGGGCGGACTTAACCAAAAGGCCCGATAGACCTACTACATCAGGCTCATGGGTCTTAATGGCCTGGATCAATGTTTCTGGGAGACACTTGATCCCCAGATCAACGACCTTATATCCGTTATTAGATAAAATGATTTGGACCAAGTTTTTACCAATATCATGAACGTCGCCTTTCACTGTGGCCAAGACCATGGTCCCTTTCAAGACCGAGTCTTTTTTGTCCATTTTCGGCTCCAAATAGGCCACCGCGGCCTTCATGACCTCGGCAGACTGTAAGACCTCGGCCACAATTAGTTCATTGTCATTAAATAATTTCCCTACCGTGCCCATGCCGGCCATTAAGGGCCCATTAATCACATCCAAAGGCGCGGCCTTTGCCAAGGCCTCGTCCAAGTTTTCAATTAAGTATTCTTTGGTCCCATCGATAATATTTTGGGCCAAGCGCTCGTCCACACTCATACTCGCACGATCGATTGTAACTGTCTCGACTTTTTTGGTCCTAAAATAGGCTGTAAAGTTGGCCACGGGATCGTTGCCATCTTCGGTCCGGTACCATAATAAATCATCACATAACCGTTTCTCTTCGTCTGTGATCTGGGAATAGCGGACCAGTTTCTCTGAGTTGACGATAGCGGTATCCAGACCCGCCTTGGTACAGTGATAGACAAAGACCGCATTGAGGACCTCTCGACCCGCTGCAGGTAAGCCAAAGGAAACATTGGAAATCCCCAAGGTTGTTCGACACTTCGGGTAGGCCTCTTTAATGAGCCGAACCCCCTCAATGGTCTGGAAGCCAGACCCAAAATAGGCTTCGTCACCAGTGCCACAGGGAAAGACCAAGGGGTCAAAAATAATGTCTTCTTCAGGGATCTGATACTTTTGGGTCAATAGGTCATACGACACTTTGGCTACCCTAAGCTTCTCCTCAGCACTCACCGCCATCTCACCTTCGATACAACCCACCACCACAGCGGCACCGTATCGTTTAACGATGGGTAGCAAGGCCTCAAAGGCCTCCTCGCCGTCCTCTAAATTCACCGAATTTAATATACACTTTCCTTGGATCAGTTGACACGCCGCTTCAAAGACTTCAGGGACCTGGGTATCCACCATTAAAGGGGCCTTGACCATTTTACTGACCTTTTCCAAAAAGGCGACCATATCTGACTTTTCATCTCGATCCGGATTCGATAAACAGACATCAATAATATGGGCCCCGGCTTTGACTTGCTTACGGGCAATTTCACTGGCCGCTTCAAATTCCTCGTTAGAGATCATCTCTTTAAATTTTCGAGACCCGATTACATTGGTCCGTTCCCCCACAATATAGGGACCTGAACCGGTCTCAATGACCAAGGGGTCAATACCTGAAATCCGGCTCACCTGTTCGGTGGCCATCCCTCGTGGCGATTGGGGGCGAGCCAGATCAGCAAAGGCCTTGATATGGGCAGGGGTCGTGTCACAACAGCCGCCGATCACATTAACCCAGCCTTCTTGAATAAAACTTCCCAATACCTCGCTCATAGACTCAGGGGTCTCTAAATAACGACCCTCTTCGTTGGGGATCCCGGCATTGGGTACCACGGCTATCGGCACATTGGCGATATTGGCCAAGGTCCGGATATGGTCTCTCATAAAGGCCGGACCGGTGGCACAATTTAAGCCGATATATAACGGTGACATATGGCTCACCGAGGCATATAACGCCTCGACACCCTGACCAGCCAACATGGTCCCCATGGTCTCAATGGTCCCTGAAATGGCGATGGGTACCTTGCGACCCGCCTTTTCAAAGGCCGCTAAGATCCCGATATAGGCTGCTTTTATATTTAAGGTATCTAAGGCGGTTTCGATGAGTAAATAATCCACACCAGCAGCCACCAAATAATAGGCCTGCTCTGAAAAGGACTGGGCAAGCTCTTCAAATGAAATACCGCCAGTTACCGATAGGGCCTTGGTGGTAGGGCCCATGGACCCAGCCACAAAACGGGGTTTTTCGGGGGTTGAATACGCCTGACAAGCGGCTAGGGCCAATTCCACGGCCTTGGTATTAATGGGGCCGACTTGATCGGACAAACCAAACTCGCCCAAAACAAAATCGGTACCGCCAAAAGTATTGGTCTCGATGATATCAGCACCTGCCGCCAGGTACGCCTCGTGGACCTTGCTAATCGCTTCTGGTTTGCTGATCACCAAATATTCGTTACAGCCCTCATACTGCTCGCCCCCAAAACAGTCAGCAGTGAGTTGCTGGTCTTGTAAGGCCGTCCCCATGGCGCCATCCATGACCAAGATCCGTTCTTTAAATGCATCTTGAATACTTGTGCTTGTCATGACACATATTGTACTGGAATTCACCTAGACTTGCCAGCGGAAGAGATTGATGGTCATTTTAAAATAGCCCCCTATATCACCTGGCCAATCTTCCACTATCTCTGGTATTCTTCATAGCCATGAGACTCTTACATGTGATGTTACGGGTGGTGGACTTGGAACGCAGTATCCATTTTTATGAACACTGCATGGGCATGCGTTTATTGCGCCGTAAAGACTATCCAAAAGGCCGGTTTACCTTGGCGTTTTTGGGTTATGGCGACGAATCAACTGAAACGGCATTAGAACTGACCCATAACTGGGATAAATCTGAGTACAGTTTAGGGACCGCTTATGGCCATATTGCCATTCAAGTCCCAGATGTATATGCCGCCTGCGACGAAATCCAAAAAAAAGGTGGCGAAATTAGCCGGGCACCTGGCCCTATGGCCGAATCTGAAACCATTTTGGCCTTTGTTCGGGACCCAGACGGATATTTGGTAGAGTTGTTGCAGCGCGATTAAGGTAATTTAGTTTGAGATCTGCTTATAAACTATTTGACACCCCCTCCACTAACGCAGTATATTAACTTAAAATTAATGAGCACTAGCTAAGGATGGGAAATGGGTGAAAATCCCAGCTGGCCCGCAACCGTTGAGTCACCATGAGTGATAGAGTCGGAATGCCATCGTAAGTATAGTGAAAAAAAATCCCTTGCTTCGGATCGCAAGCATTAAAGGAGTTATAAGATGCTATCTATTTTACTTCGTTCTGGCCTTATTTTCGCGAGTTTTTTGATGGTCTCTTCATCGACCCTCTTAGGAGTTACATCTGAAGAAGCAAAGGCAATTGTTGCCTCGCCTGTGGTGATTTCTGCCACTAAATACCCCTCCCAGTTGGATCAAACTGGTGATACGGTACGTGTCATTACCTCTGATGAGCTTTCTGCCCTAGGTGTGGGTTCCCTTCAAGAGGCCTTGAGCCTGGTGGCCAACGTCCATATTTCAAGTAGCTATGGCGTCTCCTCTATTTTTAACCGAGGCACCCACTCCGGCTCTACACCCATTCAATTGAATGGCGTGAGTTTATTTGATCCATTAAGTACCAATGGCGCGCCTTTCTTTTTGAATATTCCCTTACAAGCTGTGGAACGAATTGAGTTTGTATCCGGTTCTAAAAGTACCCTGCACGGATCTGGAGCAACAGGCGGCATGATCAATATTATTACCCCCGAAACGGCCACTGATGATGGCGTTGTGATGGAGCTGGGACAAGGCCAATTTAATGTTCAAGGGAACTACCCCTTACAAGTCGGTAACCACCGGCTATTGGTGAATGGTTATTTAGAACGAAATCATAGCGGCTCTGCGGTCCCTCAGTATAATGGCGTAGATTTTGATGAAATTGATCAAATTAATGCCCAGACCTTTAGTGTCTATTGGCGAAACCCGGATCTTTTTACTGGTCAAATGAACGGATACTATCAATTTAATTTTATGGATCAGGACCTGGATAAAACTAGTTATGACGATCCCAACTATACCAGTCAAATCCAACAGCACCTGACCCGATTTGATTATTCGAAGCCCTTATCAGGCCAACAATTTCTAAACATTAACTATTCCAGAAATGCCCTTCATCGCCATTATGAAAACTTGAAAGATAATGCCGACGAAGACACCGAACTTAATGACTATCATGGCTTATCCCATCACTTAGATATGACCCACTTATCCCAACTTAATCACCAGCAAACCCTTCTACTTGGTCTTGATATTGCCCAAGATCAGGGCCGTCAATCAACTGACTACTCTGGCGATAAAAGTGAGATTTCTGACCAACAACAAAGTGCGACCTCCTTATATACCCAATTTCGGTTTCTTAACCCTGTTCTATCGACCCAGTTAGGGGCTCGTTTTACAAACTATCATGACCAAAAAACTGTGCAAACGGCCTCTGCCTCCTTTTTTCGCAAGGTCCCCCTCATTGGGGCCACTGCCACCCTTAGTTTTCGTACCGGGTACCGGAACCCCACCCTTTATGAACGTTTTGACCCTACCTATGGCAACGATTCGTTAAAAGCTGAATCGTCCGAAAGCCAAGAGCTCTCTTTACAAAAGTCGTTTCGATACGCGGCTGTTAAACTGACTCACTTTAACCATCTCTTAGATTCTAAAATTACAGGAACCGCTGAAAACAACTATAAAAATACCAATATTAATGGCCTGAGCCGCAGTGTCGGTCAAGAGCTCTCTATCCAAGTGCCTCGCGTGGGTTGGCTCCAATTCCTAAGACTGGATATGAGCCAAGTTGACTCAAAAGAGGCCGGCAAAAATGCCTTAAAAGTTCCTGAACATAAAGTGACCTTGTCTACGGGCCTTCAATACCAACGTGCCTTATTGGGAATTTCTATGCATCATGTGGGCTCACAATTTGCCTCTGCTTCCAGCTCCCTGCCCAGTTACTCCTTTGCCAACCTCAACCTTTCCTATACCCTTTCACAAAAACACAGCATGGGTCTAAAAATCGAAAATATTACCAATGAATTCTTTCAAATGGCAACGAACAACTTTTCTCCTGGCAGAACGGCCTTAATATCCTATTCACTGGCGCTATAATGACTGATACGATTCGAAATTATGGCATTATTTTGCTGGTACTAGCCATGGCTGCTGCCATGCGTATCCTGCCACACCCACCTAACTTTACCCCTGTCATTGCCATGGGCTTGTTTAGTGTTTCATTTTTTCGACGGCCTTTATTAGGCGCACTGGTCCCCATTGGGGTCATGATCTTAAGTGACCTTGTCTTGGGTAGCCATCAGACCCAAATCGCTGTCTACATTAGTCTTATTATCTCGGCCAGCCTGGGCCTTCTACTGACACAATGGTCCTCTTTGACTCGTGTCTGTCTGCTAGGAGTGGGTGCGGCTAGCCTCTTCTTTTTGTGTTCTAATTTTGCGGTTTTTGCCTTAGGTCACATGTACCCGCATTCTCTGTCAGGCTTACTTTCATGTTATCTTGCGGCCATCCCCTTCTTTCATAATACCCTGCTCAGCACACTGCTTTATGGCGTTGGTATTTGGAGTGGGTACCGGCTCTTAATAACCCAACTTTGTCCTGTAGAGAGCCACTCTTCATCAACTGGCTAGCCCTATTGATTAGACTGCAGCCACTCTACGGCAATCATTAATAAATGAGGCTCAGTATCTGGGACCCGAATCACGGCCACGTACATACCGTTGGGGACCTGAGCTTGCTGGTAATCCCGTCCGTTCCAAGGAATTGAATGCCACTGACCTTGACTCTTAGATCGCAATTGGGTCACCTTTTTAAAGCCTTGGGTATAGATATCCACCCGTGCACTTGAAGGGACCTGGGTCTTAAATTCGATCATGGTCACTTTGTCATGGAGCGGGTTCGGGACTGCCAATGGCCCAGGCGCAGCCTTGATAGGTGCCAAGATCTGGTTCTCCTCACGAATAGGCAGTACTATATTTGGGCTTGGAGATCCCACGTACAATGCCCCTGCCCCATAATAAGGATCCCATTCTGGACTGCCCAAATCCCGGCTTTGGGCCATTAGCTTGGCTGGTAAGTGAGATAGATTAGTGCCCAACTCTTGGGTGGCCAATAAGGCCAAGGCCCCACTGACAAAGGCCGTTGCGATGGAGGTTCCTATTGTATATCCTAACCCTGAAGAGGCCTGGTTCAACGGCAAGGTACTTAAAATGGCATGGGCAGATTGAGGACGATCATCACTACCGCCAGGTGCTGCCATACTCACACAGTCCCCATAATTACTATACGAATGGACAAAGTTGCCCTGAGCATCAAGTGCTGAAATGCCCATCACGTCTGGATCACAGGCAGGATAAAAATGAGTTTGGCCACTATCTTGGCCCTGGTTACCTGCCGCTGATACCAACAAGCAACCTTGGGATGCCGACCATTGGATGGCCTCTTTGAGTAACTGTTCATTCGGAATGGCAGCCAAGGGTGCCCCTAAACTTAAATTGATGATATTAGCCCCGTTTTGGGCCGCATAAAGAATGGCCTTCGCGAGATCCCAGCTTTTAAAATGTCCCAAATGATTACCGGCTTTTAAGATCATTAACTGGCTATCCGGGGCCACGCCTAGTACCGCTGGCCCTTGCCCGGCAATGGCGCCTGCCATCTGGGTGCCATGGCCATGAGTATCTGATATTTCCCGATTCTGATCCACAAAATTCCAGCCATAGGTATCATCAATATAGCCATTCTCATCATCGTCACTGTCATTCACCATTTCCCTAGGTTGATGCCAAAGCGCATCTACTAAAGACGGATGCGTTGGGTCGATGCCCGTATCAACAACGGCCACCACCACCGGTCTTGAGCGGCGTGGCTCAGGTCTTGGGTAGGGGACTGCGATTTGTGTGAGCGGCCAGGGTGTATCATCTATCCAATTTCCCTGATGCTCATACTGGTAGTTCTCTTGAATAATTAAATATTGACCCTGTTGATCCAGTGCATCCAGGGCCGTATCAACATCGCTTTTATCGCCTGAAATTGTGATACGGTACCAAGTTCCACTCGGAGCAAGGGCCTGTCCATTAACGGGTACTTGTAACTGGTCGGTCACCTGAACAGTACTCGGCCATGCTGGGGCCTGAATGGCATGACCAGCAAACGGAGCTCTTTTCACTAAAAACACATCGGCTTTTGTGATCATTCCCCCAAAAAACATCCCAATCAATAACAGTCCCAATCGAATCATTGTCTATTATTATAAATATAATTATTAGTTGACGTCAAAAAAATTATTTTGATATTATTTATATCATGATTACCCGACTTAGACGACTTATCACGACCTCTACTTCCCTATTTTTTCTGGCACTACTATTCAGTATTTTGGCCTTTCCTAACCCCTGGCTAAATGGCGGTATTTTTGCTTGGGTCTGTTGGGTGCCCTTGTTTAAATTTCTTAACAATTGCCCTCGTTTTTATCAGCGATTCTTATATGCCTGGCTTTTTTTTGTATTATGGGTTTTGGCCCTGTGTTGGATGGATCCTTTGGCCTATTACGAACGCTACGAACAGCCCATTATGATCGTTATGTTATTGGTCTTTTTTATCGGGGTACCCATGCTCTTTGCCGCTGTATTTGGGATGATCAGTATGCTGATTCAACGCCCCTATCATGTCATGCTGCCACTATCGATGATTCTTTGGGGTGGCTTTGAGTGGGGCCTGGCCCATCAGCCCTATGCATTTCCAATTAGTCTTGCACTGTCTCAATCATTTTTGCCCCTGAGTTTACAAATGGTCAGCCTCTTGGGTTCCACCGGCCTTAGCATGCTCATTTTAGGGACCAATTTACTTCTTGTTAATGCACATCGACATTACAGTTACTATGCTTGGGTGCTCCTTATTGGACTCACCGTCCTGCTTTTTGGACAATTTCAACTTAGCCACCTTCCCCGCCAGATTCAGTCCCAGCAACCCCTAAGCCTATTACAACCCAATATTTCATGGCGACAGGCCTATCATTCCCATGAAGACAATTATTTATATCAACAAATTCTTCACCGGCTCTCTAGTTATATTCAACAAATTGGCCCCGACCCTTCTGCACCGGTCCTACTGTTACCTGAATATAGCATCGCTGATTTTCGGGCTGATCACCCGCTGCTAGGGGACTTATTATCTGATCATCCCTTCCCCCAACTTATTCTAGGAACCCGATACCAAGATCATAATAGCATTGTGTCTTTTATGAATGCTGATATTCACTCGGTCTACCAAAAGCATTATTTTGTTCCTGGCTTTGAAGACCTAGAGCCTACTGCGACCTTGCCCTTGAGCCCTATCCCCCTACTCCCCCATGGGCACCGCTTGGGCGTCTTTTTGTGTTTTGAGCTTCTCTTTTCGGACCTATGGTCCGACTGGGTATCAGCTGGGGCAGATATCTTGGCCACCCTTTCTTTTAATACCTGGCTAGGCGCTAATAACTGGCCCCGACTTCATATGGCCTATCTGCCTCTTCGGGCCACCCAGGTCTCCCGTTCGGCATGCTTTTTAAATAATAACGGGCCGTCCATTGCAGTGAATGGCAATGGCCAACTGATTGGGGCATTGCCCTTATCGACTCAAGGCCATCTTAGTGTCGAACTCCCCATCTATACACGCCCTTCATTATTAATCCAATATCCATGGATCCGAATAATAACTATTGTCATGTTTTTATTTATATGTTACTTTATTGACGTAATAGAATTCTATTCAAATAAAAAAATAACCAATAGGAGCTGTTTATGACTCGATCTTCGATCATTCAACAAACAGTGACGATGGGTGTTGTTATCGCATTGGCCCTTCAAGGCTGTAGTAACCCATCGTTGATTTCCCAAGGAACCATTTTATCGGACCCCGTCCCCGTTAGTAACCCCATTACCAGTGAGTTTAATGCCTTATTAAGTGATATCGATAGCCCTGAATCGGCAGAAAAAAGCATTGACTATTTTATTGACTATATGGACTCTCGTTTCAAATATTCGCCCCCTGCCTCTGATGCCCCCCAAACCCAATCGGTCCCTCAAGATCAGTTGCGTCAGTTATTTTCTGATACCGAACTTGCTCAAATGGCCAAGATCGAATATTCCTTACGTCAGTCAGACTTATCTGCCCAGGAATCCCAGACTCTTTTAAGTATTGAGCAGGTATCAACCCAACTCAGTCACCACCCCCAAAATCAAATGGGTGATTTTTCTACTGAAGACCTGAGAAAACTTCAAGGACAGATTCGCCAATCTATTCCCAATTTGGCCAGTCCCCACTCAGGAGATAAGATGAGCCCGCTAGAAGGAATGGTCTTATCTTGGGTGGCCATTACCCATGATGATGGCAGCGCCCCCATCCAAAGTATCCCGGCTAAGAAAGTCGATGTAGATGAATTTCATTCTGGAACCCAAGTTCAGTCATCTATTGGGCCTCTCTTGTTCGCGTATGGAATTCTGTACCTGGTAATCCAAGGCGGAGAATGGTTGAAAAAAAAGACCAATAAAAATGCAGATGGGATCCCCATTTCGATTAATGAAATTCGTAAGGTCAAAAAGGGTCGTCGAACGGTCACTGAAGTCCGTGTCCGAGACTTGCATCAACTGGCCAGCCTTGAAGCGGAAGTGGCCAATATTGAAGAAAAGGTGTTTTTTGATAATCGCCCCTTAAGTACCCATGATTATCATGGAATCGCCCAACTTCCCTCTCGTGCAGGGGTAGATGATAGGGACCCTATTTGGGTTGCCAAACGAAAAAAAATGCATGCCTTTCCTTGGAGGGATTTACAAAATAATACACAAAAAGGCGATATTATTTTTCATCGAACCCCTTCCCTAACCTCAAAAGTGAATTCCAAAGTAAGCTCATGGACCCATGCTGGCATGATCTATGAACCCCAGTCTCTGACTACTCTTGAATCCTTTAGTCCAGGGGTTGCCATTTATAACCCGAAATCTCAATGGAATCGAAAAGGGGCCTATGCCTTTTCAGTCCGACGGATCCAGTCCTTGAGTCAATATTTTATTGAGAATGCGGTTGAATCGGTCAAAGAAAAATGGGCCCGTTCTTTTATTCCACCCATTACTCCTGTTAAAATGACGTATTGGCCCTTAGTCCCCATTCATGACTTATCCCCCTCTGACTTCTTTAAAGAATGGGCTGATAAAGATAGTTTAAGCTCCATGTATTGCTTTAAATTAATTTATCACACCTTTCTTCCCTATGGTATTGATTTAGACTCTAATCGTACCTATTTTGATTTTATCTCCTATAACTCCCCCTTATCAAAATTTGTTGAACTGGATTTTAACGACCAAGGGGAATTGGTTGAAAATGCCTTTATTGGCGTCACTGGTGATGACATTTACTACTCGACCCATTTGGGAGAAGAAATTATTGGGATTGGACTTGATCAATTAACGGCTGACTTAGAATAGCCTCTTTATATCGTACTGTATTGACTGATTATCGAGTATAAAAAAACAGGGGGGGGAAGGAGACATTAGATGGGCATTTATCAACACCGGCACCCTTTTTATCACTGGGCATGCCAATCTTGGTTTTCTAAACCCCGTCTATGTGCCTGGTTTCTGGCCCTTATTCTGCCCTTTTTGGGTCTCTGGTATTACTCTGGCCAATTACCGACACTATCAAAGGACCCCATGGCCTATGCCTATGTTATGGCCTCGGATCCAGACACTGATCAAGCGTATGTACATCGCTTGGACCGTAAGACCGGGACACTCATCCAGCGTATCCGGGCACCACTGGACTTTGATAAATTGAGCCTGGCCGCCAATGGCGACCTGTTTCTCACGGCCATTACCCATAACATGGCCTATCAAAACACGGTATACTGGCTCCCCTTTGGTAAGTCCAAGTTATCTCCTGCCTTTCGTACCCAAGAATATGGGCCCTCCCATGTCTACCTGATCCAAGATACCTGCTATGTATTTACGGGTCAAAATAGAGTGGGGCCTATTTATATTGAACAATACGCCTATCCTGACTTTACGTTCCAAACGGCCACTTTAATTGACCCATTCTCCATGCTACTGGATGGCATTGTATGGACCGGGACACAGTTTTGGGGCTCTGCACGCGATTATGATTCTTTTGGAGACCCTATTGCAGATGCCATTTTTTCTTTTGATCCAAGTCGCCAGTCCCTAGACCGGTCTGGTCATCATATTCCTAATATCGAATATGTCACGACCATGGCCTATGCCAAGGATCGACACTCTGTTTTTACAGGTGCCTATTTAAAGCCTGAGCAAATCCAACACCCAGGTCCAAAATCGTCATGTTACCCTTGTCGAGATAAATCCCTGGACCCAAGCTCCGATCATTCCCGACGTGAACTTGCCCAACGCTGGGCCAGCCAATCTTCTTCTCAAACTCATGAGGCCAAATCCACCACATGGAATTCCCAAGTGCTTGAATTATCGATCCCTGACGGACAGCAAATCCGGTCCTGGGACCTGATGTCAGAGCGCATCCCCATTAAAGAAATGGATCACTACCAAGGCCTTTCACCGCCTTTTTTTCCCAGTGATTTTCAGCCCATGGATCTGTTACTTGTCCCCTCAGTGGGAAAATTATATATCATCAGTTATATGGTCACGGTCATTGATTTGACCAATAACCAACCCCTCTACCACCTGCCCATTCATGCCCAATTCATGGGGCTACTAGACGACGCCACCCTGGCCATTAGTTTTACAAAGATCTCCAATGACCGCCCCGATGACACAGCACCCTTCTCCGGACTTATGATCTTGGATGCCCGTAGTGATGATATTTTGAATGTCATTGAGGGACACTTTGGGCCCTTGTCCCGATGATTCTGTTACTGTCGCTTGGCGAGTCTGTGTCCTCTTGAACCTGGATCAGTGCCTCATGAATCAGGGCTACCTCCTTTAAGCTTATTTTTTATTCGCTCTTGTTCATGGGCTAAGGCAAAGCATTGTAGGTGGCCGCTTCTTTCTTCCTTAAATAGCATTAAGATGGTCGGCCAAAAATGATGATAAAGCGTATTAAAAAAAAGGCCTTGGATACAAGTTGCTTTTGTACAAAAAAATCGAGAAGACCAAAAATGTCTACTATTTGTTAATTTTGTTATTATTATGTACACTAAATTTATGACTCTAAAATCTATTATAGTTAATTTATTAACGGTCTCATTTTCTAGTATTACACTTATTCATGTGTATTGGTTTTTGGGTGGTGAGAAAGGCTTGGATGCAGCGCTTCCTCATGATATAGAAATCTTAAAGAACAAGTTTTCTCTTCCAGTAATTCGATTGATTAATGCGTTTCTTTTAGCGCCCGTTATTCTTGTTTTTTGTATGTTGATACTAAGTTTACATGATGGGTTTCTTTTGATAGCCCCTTATAAAAAACAGATCTATTTTTGGTTTTCAATTCTATTTATATTAAGAGGTGTTTTAGGTTGGCTTCTCTTGAATAAATTTACTAAAAAGGAAATATTTATACGTAATAATACATTCATATACTCTCCTATTTCGCTTGTTCTAGGTGTGCTATTAATGGGGCTTTACCTACTTTAAGGGTGTCATGTTTATCTGGAAAACCAGATGAGCTAAAGACTGTTCCGGTGATGGCATGCGCTTACCGGGAGTTAGTCATTCACCTCTTTTGAACTGTTGTAGATCGCACTCAAAAAGACGCTGGATATATGTTCATCCGTTATACGAACTCTCTCTTCTTTTTGACGACTGAATACCTTAGTTGAGTTTCTAAACTGAACAGTTTCTAATGCAACTTCAATCTGCCCCTTTTCTTGGTTCAAAGCCAAGAAGGCCACATATAATAAATAATCTGAAATTTGTTTAGAAAACCTAAATATATAATGTAAGCTCGTCAAAAACTCCTCTTTAGGCAACCCAGCAACTTTCTCAGTATCAACCCTTAAATCTGGGTTAAAACTGAAATCTAAATCTTCAAGGTCTTTTCGTTGCTCCAGCCAAACTGGAATAGATCCTTTTAACTGATTTTTTGCCAAATTGATTTTAGTTACACGCATCTGACCAAGTACTGAAGGAATTTCCTCGAACTGATTGAAATTTAAATTTATTGCCCTCACAGGTTTAATATTTAATTGATCGATAACCCCCCATGGTAAATCTAATGTCGTTAACCCTAATTTTGAAAGATCTAGAAACCTTGACTCATCTTTAAAGCAACTTACTAACCTTGCTAAAACACCTTTTTGATTTAGAATACGTGTAAGTCTTGAATTCATAAAAAATGAATGTATACGTCTTTGAGCTTTATCTTGTATTACTTGATTAAAATATCGTCTTTGTTGATCAGAAATATCCAATCCTTCAATAAACGTTTGTGCCACAAAAGCTCTTTTTAAATATAAATATTTTAAGTGATTTGAATAATAGGCTTGCCGGTCACTACATCGATATAGAGCCTGTACGTCTGAATTTACTCTGAGTACTTGCTGCTGATCTGGCTCAGGTAATTCTAACGCCTCTAATCTGACAGGCGCCTGTTCAGCCCTGTTCATACTTACGCTAAACATATAACTTGTTACTTTTGCCTGCCATTCTAAAATAGCTTCTTTTTTTATTCTTAACCTTTCTATTTTATTTTCATCTAATGGGTTTTCTTCAAGAAAATATCTACTCATACTAGATAAAGCCATGTTAATAAATTGATTAAGCTGTTCAAATACATGCATTTTTTCAGCACAATCAATACCATCAATAATATTACCCAACAACTCAGGGTCAAGTGTAAGCTTTAAACCACGGGAATGCGCTGCGACCCCTTCATCATCTTCACTTTGTCTCAAAGACGCAATCCCCAAATCCGGATTAATGCGATTCGCATATTGACTAATAATCCCCTGAATCGCTGTCACAACTTCCATATGAATACGGCGATCTAATCTCATGTCATTGAGAGAATACTTCCCTTTGTCTGGAAAAACAATATCCAGTATCTCATAAAAATCTCGTAATTTTGCAGTTGAATCAATTTTATTACCTTCAACAATTTTGACTAAAAAACTGGATACTTTACCTATACTTGATTTTCCCTTTTGAAATTGTGGCCAATCCGCCTCCTGAAGATCTGTATTAATTTTTTTAGAAAGGCTAAAAACACGGTCCTTATTTTCCAAAAAAATATCTTTTAATTTTTCTCTTCTTTTTGCTCGATGTGGTCGTGCTGCTACTGGTCGTGCTGCTGCTGGTCGTGCTGCTGGTCGTCTGTTTAAAAATCCTGCTTTCATAATCCTCTCCATAAGTTGAAATATATCTATCAAGTAATACAATATTCTAATTTATCATAATAATTTATTAAATTCAAGTAAAAAAGAATATAACTTAAAAAAAAACTATTTTATACATAGATCATAAAAATACAAACTCATAGGCTACTGGACGCATCCACCCTGGCCATTCGTTTTACAAAGATCTCCAATGACCGCCCCGATGACACAGCGCCCTTCTCCGGACTTATGATCTTGGATGCCCGTAGTGATGATATTTTGAATGTCGTTGAGGG
>PBBE01000017.1 GCA_002716485.1 Actinomycetota bacterium | reverse complement strand
TGTTCTTACTGTTGTTGATGGGTCAGATCAAGTTACAACGACGGTGGGTATTAATGTTGCTCCGGTGGATGATGCCCCTGTTGCTGGAGATTTGACGGCGACTTTTCTTGAAAATGAATCTGGCCATGATCAGCATCCCATTTTATTGCCGATTATGGAAGTAGATGGTGAGACTTTAGAGGTGCGTATTACGTCGGCACCTACGTTGGGGGCTGCGTCTGTTTCAATGATGAGTGGGGATTATTATATTGGTTATCAGCCAAATACGGGGGTTTATGGTAGCGATTTGATTAAATACTCGGTGAGTGATCCTTCTGCTAGGAATTTGACGGAATATCAAATTGATATAACCCTTAATAAGATAAACTATCAGCCAGAATCTAAGGATATGAATATGTCTTTTAATGAAGATACCGGACCTCATATTTTTAACCTTGATGTTAGAGATCAAAATAGTGAGGATTATCCGGCATTGATATTTAGATTTGATGATCAAGCACTTGCTTTGAATAGTGATGGTACGGTTGATGAGTATGCGGTTTATTCTTCTATGTATGGGACTTATAATGTGCTCTTGAATTCGACTCCTTATCGGATTCAGTATACGCCAAATGCAAATTTTCCAAATCCTGCTGATTTTGCAAATGACCTTATTCGGTATTATGTTACGGATTCAAGTGGAAGTGAAAGTATTGAAGGGACCATTACTATTGCAGTAAACAATGTCAATGATATTCCTGTTTTTGAATTGGCAACGACGAATATAACGGTTAATGAAGATGAGGATGCCTTTTTGGACTTTACGGTTTCAGATATTGATGGAGATGTGTTGACATATTCATTTTCTGGAACTCAATACTCTCAAATTAATCCAAGTGTTGTTAATGATCGAATCAAGTTGGATCCAATATTAAATATTAATAAATCGCATTATTCTGGGTCGCCTTGGTCAATTACGGTTGAGGCTAATGACGGTAATGGCGGTGTTGTACAAAGAACCTTTACAGTGGATGTATTGCCAGTTAATGATGTGCCTGTGATTACTAATTCATCGATATTTGAATTTAATGAAGATCAAACGGGGACCTTATCATTGACCAGTACGGATGTTGAGGCAGATAGTGTCTCCTATCAGATTGGACCTAGATCTGGATCCAGTTCGCAAATTACGGCCACTTTGACAGGTGCTTCAGTTAGATTTTCTGCACCAGCGAATTATAATGGAAGTGAATGGTTTACGATTACTGCTTCAGATGGGCAAGGTGAATCAAGCAAAGATATTCAAATTCGGGTCCTACCTGTGAATGACGCACCTGTATTAGACAATATTAGCGCTATCCATTTTGATGAGGATACTGAGGTTACAGTTTCTTTGTCTGCCGAAGATGTGGATGGGGATTCATTGACGTATACCATTGATTCGGATCAGCGCTTCAATCCGTCTATTAATGGGAATCAATTGACCTTTACACCAGATGAACATTATTTTGGTCAGCGTAACTTTAGAGTTACGGTTAGCGATGGTTATTATAGTGATTTTCAATGGGTACCTGTAAATGTTATTGCTGTGAATGATGCCCCTTTTGTTGATGATAAGATCGTCTATCCGACACTGAATGATTTGGTGAATGGGTTTAGTATTAACTTTGTAGATGTGGTTTCAGATGTTGATCATTCCAATTCTAATTTAACCTTAAGTGTTGATGCGCTGACGAATACGGTTCATGAAATTACGATTAGTAACTTAATCATGACGTATAAAGGACTGGATTCAGATGCTGATGGCGTTTATGAGTTAAAGGATCAATTTGATTACTATGTATCTGATGGAGAATATACAGTTACTGCTAGTGTTGTGGTGTGGCTCGATCAAGATCAGGATGGCTTAACTGATTTTGATGAAACAAAGGGAGTTACGATTGATGGTGTTACTTATTTTTCAGATCCGACGTTGCAAGATACAGATTCAGATGGGATTAGTGATCCTGATGAGTTAAGTACCGCAAATAATTATGTGACCGATCCTAATAGTAAGGATACAGATGGCGATGGGATTAATGATTATGATGAAATTAGTTCTTCTTATGCCATTGATCCAACAAAATCAGATACAGATGGCGATGGGATTAATGATTATGATGAAATTAATTCTTCTCATGCAATTGACCCAACAAACTCAGATACCGATGGCGATGGCTTAACGGATTATGAGGAAATTTATGGGGTGAATGGGTATACTTCAGATCCAACACTTACAGATACCGATTATGATGGTTTAAGGGATGATGTGGAAGTAAGTTCGGATAATGGGTTTATTACGGACCCAAATAATACGGACACAGATGCTGATGGCTTAATGGATAATCAGGAAGTGAATGGGTATCGAGGGTATACTTCAAACCCGCTTGATTCGGATACAGATGATGATGGCTTAACGGATGATGAGGAATTGAGGACTCATAATGGGTATATTACAGATCCAAAGGATGAGGACACCGATGGCGATGGGGTTACTGATTATGATGAAATTAACTCTTATTCTACTGACCCAACAAACCCAGACACCGATGGCGATGGCTTAACAGATTTTGAGGAAGTGACCACTCATAATGGGTTTATCACAGATCCTAATGATGTTGATACCGATAATGATGGCTTGAATGATGCTCAGGAGGTGAATGGTGTCGTTATTGTTGTTAATTCTCAACAGCAATCACCCATTAAATTAAATCCTATAGTTGATAATAGTGGGGTAGATACAGATGGGGATGGGATTACAGATATTGATGAATTATTAGACACCAATGGGTATCTTACCGACCCTAATAAGGTAGATACGGATGGTGATGGAGATCATGATTTAACTGAAATAAATGAGGGTTGTTCTCCTATTTATAATGGCCGCTGTTTTACTAAAGGTCAATCCTTTACTGGGTCTCTAAATGATGATTTGGCCTTATGGCTCGATGCCAAGAATATTAATGGTAGCAATAATAGTGGTCTTAATAATAATGATAGGCTTACCTTATGGAAAGATTTGAGTGGTCAGGGGCATAGTGCGACACAACATACTAATAGTAGAAAGCCAAGAGTTTTGATCCCGACAGGCGCGTACCCTTCAGTTGAATTTTCAGGGAGTGGTAGAGTGTTTAACATCGATCCCTTTCCAAAGGAGGATGATTTTACAGAAGGCGAGATGTATGTGGTTATTAAAAGTAATAAGCTCCATTATGAGAGGGGCGGTCCATTTCATACTTGGGGTGGTGCTCAATATTTTGATTATGAAAATCACATATATTCGTCTTTTGGTAGAAGTTCATTTAGTAACAAATTTAGTTTTACAGATATTGATTTTGTTATCTATAACGTTTCTAATGATGGTAGCTCACAAGTGGTTAGGGTTAATGGTATAGAAGAAAGAACTACTACGGTATATAATGTGCATTGGGGATCGTCAGATAAGTTAGGTGTAATTTATTCACGTTATGGTTCTTTTAAAGGTGAGATTCAAGAAGTGTTGTTTTTTTCGGATATCTTAATTGCAAGTGATCGTTATAAATTGAATTATTATTTATCTGAAAAATGGGGCTTAAAAGCGAGCGTCGATAGTGATGCGGATGGGACTAAGGATAAGGACGACGCTTCTCCGACAGGACAGTAATTTAGTGGTTTATCCTTGGTTAGATAGCCACTTTTGAAGTGAGAGGATGATTTTTTGGCTTAATTTAGGGTCTTGGCTTTCGGCATAGACTCTTGCCACTGGCTCGGTACCTGATAGTCGAATTAAACCCCAGCTAAGATCTTTAAATTCCAATTTAAGGCCATCTTGGCAATGCCAATTGATGAGGGGGAGTGGGGCAGCTTGTGCTAGAGAGTTAGGGTCAGGTGTTTGAATCACTTTTTGAATGTGATCTCGTTTTTCTGTTGGGTACTTGAATTCAGATTCTAAGAAGTGCCACTTTCCATAACGCTGGTATAGGTCGTTCTTAAGCTCGGATAGGCGGCATTGTCGCTGAAGGCAAATGGCTAAAATCAAAAGACCTGGTAAAAAGCCACATTTGTCGAAGGTATGATTAGATAGACTAAAGCCGCCAGATGACTCAACGCCCATTGATAACTGGCCGAGGTCTTGGGCTTCTTTAAAAAAAGGAGCAAAGTATTTGAAGCCTACAGCGGTTTCTTCATAAATATAACCGTTTTTTTCACAGGCCTGCTTGAGTAGGTAAGAGGAGGCCACTGTCCCACAAACACGATGCATTGGGGGTTTTAATGCCTCTAAGATAATTACAGCCGTTTCTTCAGGGCTTAATGGGGTTCCTGTTTCATCTAATAGTTGGTGTCGATCGCCATCAGGGTCGTTGGCAATACCTAAAATGGCATTTTCTTGAATGAGTTTGGTTTTAAGGGGTTCTAAAGTATGAATTTGAGTGGGGTTAGGGGCGCGCTTACCAAAGTCTGGCTGGGGGTCAGGATGAAGAATATCACATGTGTTGAGTTTGAGTTGTTGGGCGACTTCTGACCATACTTGTGCACAGGCACCATGATTATTTTCAATGACAATACGGGCATTTTTAAATGAAGGGGGACTGATAAGAGAGTGGGAGAGTGTGGCCAGCTGTTCAGTAAAGGACTGTGTGTTTTTGGTGAGGGTAAGTTGTCCGTTTTGGGGGGCATCATCAGGAGGGGTATGTAGGAAATGGTTGGCCAGTGTCTCTAGCTCTTGAGTGACTTCTGGCGGTGCCGGGGCCCCGTTTTTAGGATTAAATTTTAAGCCATTGTACTCAGGGGGGTTATGGGAGGCCGTTAAAATTAAGCCGCCATCATGGTCTTCTTTCGTGATCATATATGAAATCAGAGGTGTGGGGACAGGGATTTCAAAAAAAGTCACATTACAGCCTTGAGAGAGTAGTGTATCTACGAGTACTTGGGTATAAGTGCCTTTTTCACGTTGTGGATGGTTTCCATGTCGACTGTCATATCCAATAACTATCGAGGGCTGGGCACGATCTTTTTTGCAAAATATGGCCACTGCCTGGGCAATGGCGATCACGTGTGCATTTCTAAAGTCTTGGCCTTGAATGCCACGATGGCCAGAAGTTCCAAAGCCAATCGGGGGGATTTTAATGTGAAGCTCGGAATTTTTTATATTCATACTTACGGTTATGGTGCCGAGGACAGGACTTGAACCTGCACGGACAAAAGCGTCCACTAACCCCTCAAGCTAGCGTGTCTACCAGTTTCACCACCTCGGCAATTAATCAGGATTTAGTATACTAAATCTTTATTCGCTGGGAAAGGGGTAGCTGATCAATAGGTTTTTTCTTTGAGTTTTTTACTTGGGGTTGGTTTTGTTTTTTATTTCTTTTTTATTTTTTAAATTATATTATTTATATTTAATTTAATAAAACTTAATAATTATTTTTTATTTTCTGGCCTCAGGCTTACTTTATGGGTATAATAGGGGTATATGGTAGTTAATGTATCGTCGTTGTCAGTGCCGCTTGTTAAATCGCCCCAAGTGATGGGGGTGTTAAATCTCACGCCTGATTCATTTTATGATGGGGGGCAATATCAAGATGTGGATGCGGTTTTATTTCGTATCGAAGCGATGATTGAGGAGGGGGCGGATTGGATTGATATTGGGGCCGTGTCGTCTCGGCCGGGTTCCCAGTCCATTTCTTTGGAAGAAGAAATGAAGCGACTTACCCCCATTGTCACCCGTTTTAGATCAAGGTTTGATGTCCCGTTTTCATTAGATACGTATCAGAGCGAAGTTTTGGATTGGGCTTTAGGGTATGGGGTTGGCATGTTAAATTGCATTCGCCCGGTTCATCAGAACCCTGATCTGGTGTCCATATTGGCGCAGTCAGGGTTGCCAGTGGTCTTGATGCATATGCTTGGGACGCCTGAGCGTATGCAGGACTGCCCAGAATATGAGCATGTCACCCAAACGTTATATGACTATTTTGAGACGGGTTTGAGGGAATTAAAACAGGCGGGGGTTCATGAGGTTATTTTAGATCCCGGGATTGGTTTTGGTAAGCGATTGGATCATAATATGACTATTTTACGTGACTTACATCGCTTTTTAGATTTAGGCGCACCGATGATGGTCGGTTTGTCTCGGAAGTCGTTTATTGGGGATATTTCAGGGGCGAGGGTATCGGATCGGTTGCCAGGTAGCTTGGTCTCTGCCATTTATGCGTATCAGAAAGGGGCCCATTTTTTTAGGGTCCATGATGTGGCGGAAACCAAACAGGCTTTATTAGTGGCACAAGCTTTATGTGGAGAACCTTCATGTTAGGCCCTATTTATTTGGGCCTTGGGTCTAATTTGGGGGACCGAAATGGGTATATTTCAGAGGCGATTGCCATGTTAAATGCCCATGAATTTATCGAGGTAGGGGCTGTGTCTGAGATGATTGAGACGGTTCCTGAAGGGCCTTTAAAACAACCCTTTTTTTTGAATGCGGCTTGTGAAGTGAGTAGTTTTTTATCGCCCCAAGAGCTCCTTTTGGCTACCCAAGAGATTGAAGTTCATTTGGGCCGGACAAGAAAGGGGACCTATGATCCACGGACCATTGATATTGATATATTATTAATGGGGGACTTGTTGGTCTCTGACGATGATTTGGTCGTTCCGCATCCGATGATGCATACCCGATCATTTGTTTTAAAGCCGTTGCTTGACATTGCCGCTCAGGTCAAACATCCCTTATTTCAGAAAACCATTCAGGAGATTTATAATGAATATCAGCGATTTTCAACCTAAAGAACAAGTGGTCACTTTAGGGGCCTTATCTGAGTTTTCAGCAACGTTAATCCCTTTCTTATCGAAGGGGATGGTTTTGGGGCTTAAAGGGGACATGGGGGCAGGAAAGACGACCTTTGTATCGTCATTGGCGGCCCATTATGGGGCCCAGAATGTGTCTTCACCGACCTTTGCCTTGGTTAATATTTATGAGGGGGATCTTCGGATCTATCATTTGGATTTATATCGATTGGAAGATGAGGCGTCCTTGTTTTCTATTGATATTGATCGTTATTTGCACCCTCATGACGGCATTAGTTTGATCGAGTGGCCGGAACGATTGGGGCGTTTGGCACCTGTTGGCATGCCAGTGTTATCTTTTGCTTATGACGCAGAAGAGTCCCGTCGGGTGTCGTTATTAACCACTTAGTTGAACAAGACCTGGGTTGATTTATTTTTTGTCTAAAATCCGAAGTTTGGCAGATGTGGCCCTGCTATTTTGTTCGATTTCATTTTGAGTGGGGGTGATCACTTTTTTGTATCGGGCCTTAAAGGGGCCTTCTTTTCGTTTGCCAAATTGTTTGATCATTCGATCTTCTAGAGAGTGAAAACTAATAATTACCACAACGGCTTTTTCTTCGGTGATGTCACTTAATTGGGCTAAAAAGCGTTCTAAGTGACCTAGTTCATCATTAGTGGCAATGCGTAATGCTTGGAAGACTTGGGCAAAGACTTTGAGCATTTTACGTCGGTTTTGATGGAAAAAATAACTTTTTTTGATTAGGGAGATGAGTTGATTGGTTTGAGTGATGGGGGTTTTTTGTCGTTCATTGATAATGGCGTTGACCAGTCGTTTGTTTTGGTATAGCTCTCCAAAGTTAAAAAATAGGTCGGATAAGTCTTGTTCAGAGTAGCTTTGAAGGATGTCACTGGCACTATTTTGTTCGGTATTCCGATTTAATCGCATATCTAAGGGGCCATCTTGGAGAAAAGAAAGACCGATGTTTTGGTGATCCAGTTGATAGGACGAATAGCCAAGATCCAATAGTATTTTGGAGAATTTTTTTGGGGTGTGTTTAGATGTAGATGGGTGGACATGGCTGACATTGTCATTGATGAGGGTGACATTGGGATAGGAGCTAAATCGTGATTGGCAAAATGCGATGGCGTTTGGGTCTTGGTCATAGCCCACCAGATGACCTGTTTTTCCAAGCTGTTGATGCATGGCTTGGCTATGCCCGCCAAGGCCAATGGTGCCGTCTAAAATGGTATCGTTTTCTTGGATATCCAGTTCGTTTAAAATTTCGTCTAGTAAGATGGGGACGTGATGCTCTTTTTGAGGGGGTTGATGGGGGTATTTGCTCATGACTAGATATCAAATCATGCTTGTTGGGATTCATCAAGGAGAATGTTGTAGTGTGTCCGTTATTTTTTTTAATTTCAGGGTCTTTTGTTGGGTGAGAAGTTAAAAGAGGTGGGATTGCTTTAAATTGCGATTTAAGCATGTGGGTAAATAGTCATGAAGCTCTATTAGTAATGAGCCGCTTTATCTAAATGTGAACAGCTTGAGAAGTAAGCCTCTGAATGGCGCGTTTGAATGTCTTTATTTGCCTTGTCAGGGATCATGTCTTTGAGTTAGACTTTGAGATATATGGGTAGACAATTTGGAGTTGTTTTTGTGTTATTAAAGGGTCTTATTTTTGGGCTATGTATGCTGCTTTTGTCGGGCCCTTGCTTTGGATCTGCCAATGAAATACAGATTCAGGCGGATCAATTTGAGTTGGATGTTAAAGATGAGTTAGTGATTGCGTCTGGGCAGGTTCGGGTTGAAAAAGGGGATATTTATTTGACCAGCCAAAAAATTCGCTATGACAAGGGGTTGTCATTAATTAAGTTTATGGGGGATGTGGTGATTCGAAAAGGAGACGTTGAAATTTCTTGTGGAGAAGCAACGGCGTATACTCAAATGGATCGTATTCAGGCCAATACGCAGGTTCAATTTAAATATCGGGATATTCATGGCGAAGCAGGTGATGCGACTTATTTGGTCTCGAAACAAACGGTTCAATTTTTAGGGGAGCCTCGCTTTTATCAAGGGGAGGACTTTATTAAGGCAGATGAGGTTAAGGTTGATTTGAAATCCAATAAAGTTTTAACAGTGGGGCGATCACGATTACGGGTTAATCTGGATCACTTTTTGCCTAAAAATTAGGATTTATTGGATGGATATTAAAATAAGTCTTTGCGTCAGAGATGCTGAGCGTGTAAAATGAGGGTAAGTCATTTATCTGAGTTGAAAGGGTACTCATGATTGAGGAAGTGTTAGCAGAAAAAGAAGTTTCAGATCATCGGCAATCCGTGTCATTTGATTTGGTGGTCGTGGGTTCAGGTCCAGCGGGCATGTCGGCTGCCTTGTGTGCGGCTCGTTCTAAATTGAAAGTTCTTATTTTAGATATGGCCTTGCCAGGTGGTCAGGCGTCAACGTCTTATAAAGTCACCAATTATTTAGGATTTCCAGAAGGGATATTAGGGGTGGATTTGGCCACTCAAATGGAATCTTGTATGACTGATTTTGATATTGAATATGCGTGTGAGACCGTGACCAATGTTTTTAATGTTGACCATCCTATTAAAGTGATTGAAACAGACTTGGGGACACAGTATAAGACCAAGTCAATTATTATTGCGACAGGTTTAGAGCCCAAGCAAATGGGGCTTTCTTTTGAGCAGCAATTTTTAGGGCGTGGGGTGTCTTATTATGCGCAATCTGATGCCGACTCTTATGTGGGAAAGCCAGTGGCAGTGATTGGTGGTGGGAATTGTGCTTGTTATGCGGCGGATTATTTGTCTGATTATGCAAGTCAGTTATATTTAATTCATCGTTCAGATGATATTAAGGCCGTAAAATCACTTAAAGAAAAGGTGATGACCAATCCTAAAATTTCTTTGTTATGGGATACGGAGCCGGTGGAGGCCTTGGGGGTTGATAAGATTGAAAAGTTAAAATTATTTAATCATGTTACCAATCAAAATACATGGCTAGATGTAAGTGGTGTATTTATTTATGTGGGACGCATTCCTTCTGCAGAAGTGGTGAGTATGGATGTGAATATTGATGAAGGTGGCTTTATTATAACCGATGAGTATATGAGGACCAATATTGAGGGGGTTTATGCGGCGGGTGATATTCGTTCAAAACAGATTCGACAAATTGCCACGGCTGTTTCAGATGGGATGATTGCAGCCATTAATGTAGAAAAATATATTTTTCGATAAAAAATAAGACAAAGTAGGGTAGTATTTTGACGGTTGCGATTATTCAATTTCCTGGAAGTAATTGTGAATATGAGACAAAGAAAGCGTTGGACTTTTATGGCTTATCATCTCAGATAGTGACCTGGAACTGTTCAGAGTCTGAGCTTTCTCAATTTGATGCCTATATTATACCGGGCGGGTTTTCCTATCAAGATCGGGTTCGGGCAGGGGCTTTACCAGCCAAATTACCTGTTATGGGGGTGCTTACTACTGCAGCGTTGCAAGGTAAGCCTATCTTAGGGATATGTAATGGGTGTCAGATTTTGGTGGAGTCAGGCTTGGTTCCGGATTTGAATCAGCAGCAGCATATTCAAGTGGCCTTGGCGCCAAATCAGTCCCAAGGAAAGGATATGGGCTTTATTTGTGATTGGGTGTATTTGAAAGCCCGTTATCCAAAACGGAACTTATTTACGAGATATATTGACTCAGAAGAGGTATTACCTATTGCCATTAATCATGGTGAGGGGCGATTTGTTTATTCAGAAGAAACGGCGCTTCGTCTTTCAGAATTGGCTCAGTTTCAGTATGTGAATGAATTGGGTGAAGGGGTGGCTTCATATCCGGTGAACCCGAATGGGAGCATGGGTAATATTGCGGGGTTATCTAATGTGTCGGGCAATGTATTTGCGATGATGCCTCATCCAGAGCGTGCGTATAAGCTGGATCAAGTTCCCTTTTCAGTGGGCTCAACTTGGTCCATGCAAAAAGAAGATACATTTAGTGAAAAAGAAAGTAAAGCGGGTCCGTGGGAGTCATTATTTGTGAGTTTAGCTGAACACTTAACGGGTCGTTCATCGTTTCAGTTACAGGAGGCTCACTTATGAAGGAATTTCAATTATGGACATATTTAATGCATTCTGACCTTCATTGTATGTCCGCCTTTGAGATGATTCGATCAGGAATGGGCCATCAAGAGCTCACGCGCTTACGTCGCTTTGGGGTTTGGCATTTGACTTTTGAGTCAGACGAGGATCAGCGTTCAACAATATCTACGATGATTGATCAGTCTTATTATTTGGTTAATCCTAATAAAGAGGCTTACTTTTTGGATGGGATTCCGGCGAAAGATTCCATTGATTTGAGCCGACGACTTAATTTAAAAGTGTCTCCTAAGCATCAATCTTCTAATGAGTCTTTGGTGGCGCGACTTCGGGACCGATTTAAGGTGGATCTACTGACGGCGACGCGGTCGTTGGTTTGGGAGATGCAATTGAGTGAGCCGAGCGATTCTTTGACGATTCAGAAGACGTTTATGTCGGCAGTTTCGGGCTCAGTTTCTCGAACCAAGGGCTTCTTGGTGCAACCCTTATTTGAGACTTATGAATGGTTGGATGTGGATCAGGTTTATACCGGAATTTCTTAGTTTTAATTAGGGTTTTTTTATGGATCTGAGTATTTTAATCGTTAATTATAATGGGGCGTCTTTTATTGCTAACTGTTTAGACTCTATTTTTGATAGTCAGACGGCCTTTAAGTTTGAGGTAATTGTTTTAGATAATGATTCACAAGATGAGTCATTGCTTGTTTTGGATGGGTTTAAGGACCGGATTACTCTGATTGCACATCCTCAAAATGTGGGTTTTTCTAAGGGTAATAATATTGCCTTTGAAGCCGCAAAAGGACGCTATGTTTTTTTGTTAAATAATGACACGGTACTTTCTAAAACGACTTTGGATATGTTGTTAGGGTTTGCCCAAAAACAAAGTGACTTTGGTGCGATTGCGCCAAAGCTTTTAAATGAAGATGGGTCGTTACAGGCGCCAGGTAGTTCTTTGGGTAAGTGGCAGTTTCGTCGCAAGACGCCTTGTAAAGTTCGTTTTATTGCGGGCGCAGCGGTATTGTTCAAACGGGAGGTTTACGAACAGATGGGGGGACTAGATGAACAGTTGTTTTTTTATAATGATGATATTGATATGTGCAAGAGTTTATTAGGCTTGGGGTACGATATTTATTATTATCCTTTGGCTAGTTTGACCCATTTTGGAGGTCTTTCTACACGGACTCGTCGGCTAGGGTCTTTAATTGAAGGGTATCGGGGTGGATTATATATTGCCCATAAGCATTATTCGATTCTGGTGTATCATTTGTATCGGTGGCTATTGTTTTTAGATATTGGTCCTCGTTGTATTATTCATGGGATTATTTCACTGGTCAATCGTTCCCATTGGGCGTATGTAAAGGCTTACTTGACGATTATGAGGATCTCGATTCGACAAGAAATTAGGGCTAACTTGGATTAAGTAAAGATGATGATGCGTGTTGCTGTTTTGGTGTTGGGGGCGTTGATCGCAGGTTCAAATTTAATTTTGGCGGGATTTAATCCTTATTCAAGTGATATGAAAGCCGAAGTAGCAAGGTATGTTGATGCCTATCATGCGGCGCCTACATCTAATGAAACTCAATTTCAATTGGCGGTTGCTTATGCGTATACTGGCGAGATTCGAAAAGGATGGTCGGTTTTAAAACAAGTGTCGCCATCTTATGCCACAGAGGTTGTAACTCAGAATCAGCGTTTATTGCAACAGGATCCTAATGAATGGCGATTTGCGTTTCGATTGGCCTTTGGGTATTACTTTATGAAGCAACATGATGAGGCGTTGGCTCAATTTGAACGTGTTTTAGTGATTGTGCCAGATCATGTCTGGGCCATGGGATTTATTGGCTTAATTGAAGGAGAACGTGGTAATGTTGATTTGGCGATTCAATGGTGCCATCGTGCACTCTCTATTGATCATGAGTTGGCAGGGATTCACTTCTTGTTAGCTGAAGCGTATCGTCGTAAAGGCACCTATTTTAAGGCGCTTAAGCATTTAATGATATCAGGCCGATTAGAGGCGTTGGGACGATAAGTTGATGATGGCTAGCATTAAAAAGAGCGTACAAAAGGGCCTTCGCTTTCGGGGGTTAATTTTGATTGCTTTGGTATGTATTTGTGCGTATGCCCTGTATTATCAGCCGAAGAAAGTGTCTTCTTCAGGTATAGCGCAAAAACGTCCTAAGGTTATTTTTGAAGAGGTGACCGTTACCCAGTTTGATGGAGAGCATATTCTTTGGGAAATGGATGCCCAGTCCGCTCAGTTAGATGAACAAGGACAGGATATTTATTTGGATGCGGCTAAGGGGACATTTGTGCTTTCTGGGGATCAGGTTTTAAATTTACAAGCAGATAAGGGCCGTTTTGTATTGGATGGGTCTCGTATGCACTTGACGGGCGCGCATGTCCACTTTAATATGGATCAAGTGCCGTTGACAGTATTGATGGACCAATTAGATTGGCATCCGGTATTGAGGCGCTTGGTGGGAAAAGGGCAGGTCCAGGTATTATCGCCGCTTGCCAGTGTTTTTGGAAATCGCTTTTTAGCGGATTTGAGGACCCATCAACTTAAAGTTTATGAACAGGCATCTGCCACGATTAAGGGACCATGGCCAACGAAAAATTAGTTCGATATATGACCACTCGCTCATCGTTATCACGACGGGCATGTATGCAGCACCTTCAAGATGGAGAGGTGTGGGTTAATGATGAGGTGGTGACAGATGCTGGTATGATGATCGGGCCCAATGATCGTGTTCATTTAGATGGATATGTTTTTGAGGAATCGCTTACCTACTATTACTTTAAATTTCATAAACCCAAGGGGGTTATTACGAGTATGTCAGACCCTAAGGGTCGAGCTTGTATGGCCCCATATTTATTGGATTATCCGGATTCATTAGTGCCCGTGGGGCGTTTGGATCGTCAAAGCTCAGGCTTATTGTTAGTGACCAATGACGGGGTGTTTTCGAATCAAGTCTTACATCCTAACTTTCATGTTCCTAAAACGTACTATGTTCAATTGGATCGGGCTTTATCTAAAGAGGATGAGCAGCGCTTATTAATGGGAATTATATTAGAAGATGGCCCAGTTCAGTTTTTAAGTTTAGAATTAATAGCACCTAATCAATACAAGGTCATTGTGGATCAGGGCCGTTATCGAATGATTCGACGGGCCCTTTTGTTTTTGCGTTATCGAGTTCAGACCTTGATTCGAACGGCGATTGGGTCGGTTCAGTTGGATCGATTGGCGGTTGGAAAGATGAAACGTCTTACCAAACAAGAGCGACTTTCTTTACTTAAATAGATGCTTTATATTGACAGCTCAATCACCCTCAGTTACAGTTAGGTCATCGATATATAAGGCGGCGTAGCTCAGTTTGGTTAGAGCACACGGCTCATACCCGTGGCGTCACTGGTTCGATCCCAGTCGCCGCTACCAAGATAAAGTTCAGTGTCTATTTTAAAGGAGGGACTTATGAAACGGTTATTGGCAATTTTGGTTGGAGGTATTTTTGTACTTTCTCTTGTAGGGTTAAAGTTTTATCCGGACTTATTATGGTTTCAATCTTTTGGGTATGAAGATGCATGGTGGTTTATTGTTAAATCCAAAGTCGCTGTTTTTTCGTCGGCCTTTTTAGTCGCGTTTTTATGGTTTCGGTTCCAATTTTTCTTAGTGAACCGATTTTCCAATCAAGATAGCAGTCAAGATATCCAGTTTAATACGCCGTTTCCTTGGCTGAATCAAATTTTAGATCAGTTCAAGCAAAGTGCCACTGAATCTCAGTTGGCCCAATTGCCCACTAAAATGTACCACTTGTTTTTAACGGTGGGTATGTTAGTGGTCTCTTTCTTTTTTGGATCTATTGCCAAGTCATGGTGGCATGATGTCATGGCCTATTCTCATCAGGTGGGGACATCAGTGGTGGACCCGATCTTTGGTCAAAATTTATCATTTTATTTCTTTTCCTTGCCATTTTTGACCAAGCTTCAAGGCTGGTTTATGGCACTGGCGGTTTTAAGTTTGTTCTTTGTTGCTTATTTATATTTATCTAAAAATATTTTATTAATTATCTTTTCCAGTCGGTCTTCAAATACGAAGATTAAGCCTCATATTTTAGTGCTGGCTGCCATTTGTGTGGCCATTTATTCCCTGGGCGTTTGGTTGGACTTATATCAATTGTTGGTCACATCTCGATCGGCGGTATATGGGGTTGGCTTTACAGATGCGGTGATTTTGATTCCAGTGCTTAAAATATTGGCGGTTATGGGCGGTGTATTTGCTGTTCTTTTGTTGCTTTGGGCGTTTGGGATGAGCTTTCGTTTGCCTTTGTATATGGCAGGTCTGATTATTTTGACGGGTGTTTTAGGGCGTAATATCTTGCCAGGTGTGATTCAGAATTATGTGGTTTCTCCTAATGAAATCGCCAAAGAGATGCCTTACTTGAAGCATAATATCGAATTTACTAGAAAGGCCTTTCAGTTGGATCAGATTCAAGAAGAAGATTTTCCGGTGAATTATAATTTGGAATCATCTGATATTGATAAGAACGAGATCACGGTTCGAAATATTCGATTATGGAACCAAGAGCCTTTAAAGCAGACCTTTAGTCAGTTACAAGAGATTCGTTTGTATTATGAATTTGCCAATGTGGATGTGGATCGCTACATGGTCAATGGGGCTTATCAACAGGTAATGTTATCGCCACGAGAAATGAATATATCGAAGTTAACCCAGCAAGCACAGACTTGGGTTAATCGTCACTTGGTTTATACCCATGGTTATGGGTTGTGTATGGCGCCGGTGAATGAGATTTCATCAGAAGGGTTGCCGATTTTGTATATGAAAGACCTGCCGACTCAGTCTAATATTGACCTTCAAATTAAGCGACCTGAGATTTATTTTGGGGAACGGACCATTGATTATGTGGTGGCCAATACTGAGCAAAAAGAATTTGATTATCCTAAAGGGGAAACCAATGTCTATACCCAGTACCAAGGTCATGGGGGTATTCAGTTAGATAGCTTATGGAAACGTCTTATCTTTGCATTGAAATTTTCGGATATGAAGTTATTGTTGTCAGGGTTTATTAATGAAGACTCTCGATTAATTTATGACCGTCATATTTTACAGATTGTGAAGCAGTTAATGCCAGAGCTATATTATGACCAAGATCCTTATTTGGTGGCCTCTGATGATGGGCGCTTATTTTGGATGTTAGATGCCTATACCTTATCGGATAGTTATCCGTATGCAGAAGCCTATCAAGAAAGTAAGGGCGGTAAGAAAAATTATATTCGAAATAGTGTGAAAGTAACGATTGATGCTTATCAGGGTGATACTAATTTTTATGTGATGGGTGATTCAGATCCGATTATTTTGACTTATGCCAAAATGTATCCGGGATTATTTAAGTCCTTTGATGATATGCCAACGGATTTGCAGCAACATATCCGATACCCCAAAGACTTATTTGAAGTTCAGTCAGAAATGTTTGCGACTTATCATATGACGGACCCGTTGGTTTTTTATAACCGGGAAGATTTATGGGCAACGCCACAAGAGACCTATGAAGACTCAGAAGGGCCGATGAAGCCTTATTATATGGTCACCAAGTTGCCAGGGGATACTGAAGAGGCCTTTATTATGATGTTGCCGTTTACACCGACCAATAAAAATAACATGATTTCTTGGATGAGTGTGAAATGTGATCCAGATTCTTATGGCCAGATGAAGGTCTTTAAGTTTCCCAAAGATAAGGTTATTTATGGGCCACGTCAGATTGAGTCTCGGATTGACCAAGATACAGATATTTCTCAGAAGTTAACGCTTTGGGGGCAGTCTGGGTCTCGGGTTATTCGAGGGAATTTAATGGTGGTGCCCATTGAAGAATCTATTATTTATGTGGAGCCTATTTATTTGCAGGCTACTCAAAGTAAGTTCCCTGAATTGAAACGGGTCATTTTTTCTTATGAGGATGCAGTGGTCATGAACCCTACTTTACATGAGGGGATTTCAGAGATCTTTTCGGGGTATGAGCAAGGGGCTTATGCGGGAACCGATATTCCAGATGTTCCTAAGACCACAGGTTCTGGCACGAGTTTAGATGAGATGGTGGATGAGCTACTAGTGACTTTTCAGCGCTTTAAAGATACAATGAAGAACCTAAGCTGGTCCAAAATGGGGGATGAGTTGTCTGAATTAGATCAACTAGTGGGCCAAATTAAGACCATTAAGAATCAATAGGAGTAGTCTTTTGCCGACTTATGAATATAAGTGTTTAGAGAAAGATCATCGTTTTGAAGTCTTTCAACCGATTACGGATGATGCATTGGATACCTGTCAGGAGTGTGGTGCGCCAGCGACACGATTGATTAGTCGAAATGTGGGGATTAGTTTTAAAGGATCAGGGTTTTATGTAACTGACTCTAATTCAACATCGAGCACATCTTCGGCGGGTTCAGCATCGAGCCAGAATAAAACGACCACAGAGTCGAGTACGGCTGGTTAATGACAGTTTTGGACAATCTGGGTCGAGATTCGGTCCGGGTGGTCTTTTTAATGGATCCTTTATCTCAGGTTGAGTTTAGTAAAGATACCACGTATCAGCTTATGCTAGCTTGTGATGAGTTGGGTTATCAGACCTATTATATGGCAGCGGGGCAGATTACTTTGGATCAAGGGGTTCCGTTTTGTTCCTGTTACCATGTTCGGGCGCTTTCTGATCCTGCGTCTTTTGAAGTGGGTGATAAAACCGTTTTGTCGGGCGCAGATATCGATGTGTTATTTGTTCGAACCGAACCTCCTTTTTCGGATCGGTATTTGACAGATACGTGGTTACTGGATTTGTTTCCTGAGTCATGTCGTGTTGTTAATCGTCCCTCAGGGATTCGTAGTGTTAATGAAAAGGTGTGGGTGACTCAATTTACTGACCTGGTTCCGAGTACCTTGGTGACGGCGGATATGCATCGTATTCGGGCCTTTATACAGATCTATAATTCGGTGATCATCAAGCCATTGAATGGGTTTGGGGGCAAGGGGATCTTTAAAGTGAGCTTGGATGACCCTAATTTGGGCGCTATTTTGGAAACGGTGACGAAGTTGGGTCAGCAAGAAGTGATTGTTCAGGACTTTATTTCCCAAGCAAGTGAGGGTGATAAACGAATTTTGTTACAAGATGGTGAGATTCTAGGGGCCGTATTGAGACATAATTCGGGGCCTGAGCATCGGAATAATTTAATGGCGGGTGGCCAGGCCAGTCCTGTTGATATTACCGACCGTGATCGAGAAATTTGTAAGGTGATACAACCTCATTTAAAGGCACTGGGTTTATATTTCGTGGGGATTGATGTTATTGGGTCTTATTTAATTGAAGTGAATGTGACATCCCCGACTTGTTTACAAGAGTTGAATCGGTTTTCGTCGTATCGATATGATATTCAGATAATGAAAGACCTTGTTTTGTCTTCATCGGCTTTAAGTGCGTAAAAGGGGAGGCGTGTTTCATTGTATAAGATAAAGGGGTGTTGGGGGGTGGTTTTGATGCTTGCTGGCCTTTGTTTGCTTGCGTCTTGTTCTATAACTGAGCAATTATCTAAAACGGAGGATACAGGCGTTCGACCCGTTATTGAAGAGGTGACGGCCATCGAAACGCCGACTGTGAATATGAGGCCTGTTTATACCTTTAGTTCGACTCAGGTTGGGGATATTTTATATTCAGGTCTTTGTGAAAGTAAGACGCTTCGTGCAGTGACTGGAAATAATGAAATTCAATTGGAAAGCTTGGCTAATGGTACGTATGATACCTGTGGCATTAGAGTTAGGAATGAAGATGGCCTTGAGAGTAATGAATTGATTATGACGCCTTTTACGATACTTAATCAGCCGTCTTTAGCGGAGGTGTCAGCTGTTCTTGCTTTAACGACCAATCAAACTCCTAGCTATGAATTTTCAACCACGCAAGCGGGTGAGCTTACCTATGCGGGTGGCTGTCAAAGTGAGACGCTTCATGCCGTGACTGGAAATAATTTGATTATTTTTGAAACTTTGTCTGAGGGAGTTTATTCTTCGTGTACCATTACGGTTAAAAATAAGGATGGGATTTCCAGTGAGGCTTTAACAGTGACGTCGTTTACGGTGGGGTCTCGGCCGAATCTAGAAGAGGCCACGGTGTTGCCTGGAACAGGGGTTTATTTGAATCGTTCCTTTCAAGAGGATTACTTGGTGACTAGTCAAGCGAGTCCAAGTTTTGTTGCCCAGGCATCTGAGCCTGGGTCGGTCCTATTTTCGGGAGATTGTTCTAGTTTAATGACCCAGTTTGTGTTGGGAGATAATATCATTCAACTGGGGCCTTTGGATGAGGGAGAGTATTCAAATTGTCGTATTGCGCTTCGATCGGCAAGTGGATTTACGAGTTTTTTCTTGTCAATTCGACCTTTTAAGATAGATTTAACGGCCCCTGTGATTAGTGAAAAGATATCGATTGTGTCGCCCACAAGTAATCAGACTCCGTCTTATGTGTTTTCGTCTTCAGAAGAAGGGACGCTTCGTTATGAAGGTGACTGTACTAGTAATGTCACTCAGGTCGTTTCTGGTAATAATGTGATTTCGTTGTTTGATCGGTCCACTGGACTGGGGTTTACGTCAGGGACGTATTCAGATTGTCGTATCCAAGTAGAAGACTTGGCTGGGCTTGTTAGTCAAGTGTTATCCATACCGTCATTTGTTATTGATGTGACGGCACCAGTTCTTACTGAACTGAGTGCCATTGTGTCTCCGACCACGAATATGACGCCTAGTTATGGGTTTGTATCGGATAAGGGTGGTCAATTGTCTTATTCAGGGGCCTGTGAGAGTTCGGCAAGTTCAGTGGTCCAGGGAGAAAATACCATTGTATTTAAGTCCTTAAGTAAAGGGACTTTATA
>PBBE01000016.1 GCA_002716485.1 Actinomycetota bacterium | reverse complement strand
CGCTACCAATTGCCGGTGTTAAAGGCGGCTTTACAGTGGGCAGAAAGGATCGTGTCAGTATTACAATCGGTGGTTGGGGCTGCTTTTTTAGATGAAGGTAAGGGCTCGATGCCTTTTCCATTGAATTACCCACGTCAGGCCGAAAAAGTAGTCGCGTCATTACAAGAACAGGGGCCTGCTGAAGATGTTGATCTTGTTGATGAAGAGGTTGATGAGGATGACCATGCTGGCTCTGAATTAGGGGCCGTTATTTTGAGAGATGATCAGATTTCGAAATCAGTCCTTGGCTTGTTTGATACTCACTTTAAGGGCATGACGCCGATGGCTCAAACACAGATAGGTCTTAAGGATCTTCAAGACCAGTTTCATTGGACCGGCTTGGCATTGGTGATTGAGCTTGGTCTTTGGGTGGCGGTTTCATTATCGCCATCATCGATCGGTGATGAGAACCTTTCGATGTTGCTGCGATTGGGAGCGATTCAGAAATTATGTGAGGTTGTGATTGATTTGGACTCGTCTTCTGAGGCAGTGCATTTTCATTATTATCGTACTAATGAGGACGAAGAATGGGAGAAAGTACAAAAGTTTCCTAAGGTTTTGGGGACTAAGTTTAGAGATAAATGTGATGAAGCACGTATTTTAGAGGCCCTTGAGCCAATTTTATCGCCGCCTTCTTCTGACTCAATGGTACTTGATTTGGATCAGAGTGTGTCTGCTACTGGTTCATCATCTCAACTTCCTGAGGTCCCGCCAGGACAACCTAGCCCTTCATCTCAACTTTCGTCAGTTCATTCGTTATCTACACCGCCGGAATTGGGTGTACCGGCACTTGCGCCGGTAGTGAGGCGGCCTCGGACACGGTCGATGGGTGACTCAGATTCAAATGTGCTGCCGTCTCCCTCTAAGCGGCCACGGCAATTGACGGGTGCGATTAATTAAGCAAGTCTAGCTGTTTTAAAAGCAGCTCTTTTTTGAAGAGGGTGATGGGGGGACCTTGGGTGTTTTGTAGTTGGGTTAGGCAGTGAATGTTCGCGCTATCCAGTAAGTGCTTTAGGGCCTCAATATGAGGTAAGTGGGGATGATTGAGTTGGTGTTCAATTTTTTTGAGCAGTGTTTGGGTGGGGGTTTTGGCTTGCCATTGAATGGCCTTGATGAGGGCCTGGTTATGGCGTTTGATGGCCTTTGCAGAGAGGCAGTGTTGGTCGCTTTGGATCAGTTTTTTGAGGGCGGTTTGGGTTTTGGGGATCATGAGGGTATAAAAACATGCATTGATGAGGGTGGGGTTTAAGTTGACCAGTTGGCCGAGTGTCATTGTAGAATATCCGTCTTTTTTAAGGTGTTTGGCCAGGGGCTTGAGTGCACTTTGCCAAAACTTCCATTTTGTATCATCGGACATGGCGTCATAGTGTGCTTGGATGAGGGTCAGAATATTATGTTTGAGGCTTGGATAGTATTGGTTTAGTGGGGTTTTGAGTTGGGATAAGTGAGCTTGATATTGTTTGATAAGGCTCATGTGGGCCTTGATTTTATTTTTTTGCTCTTGAATCATGGCGGGGGGAAGTAACAATGGGGCCTTGGGGACTGGGTATTGGTCTTTGGCGATGTGATTCAGTAGCTGGTGGTAGTGGCGGTTCATAGTTAAGGTGTGGTGATGACGGTTCTGTTGGCGGGATCGTTGAAGGGTGAGGTAGCTGATTTGTAGACTTAATAGGACGCCGATGAAGGTAAGGATATTAATGAGTAAGTGGGTGTGGAGGATGGGCGGAGAGTGATATTGTGATAAGGCGCTAATACAGGAGCCTAACCCAAAGGCGATATTGGCAATGCTTGATTGGCTTAGTCGTTGGTGTTGGCAGTTAAAGTGCTGTTGTAGTTGGCGTTGAATATCGTGTAAGGCGCTTTGTTGATCTGAGGGTAAGTGCTGTTTGTTTTGTGGACAGGATGCACGGGCCCGTTGTTGAAGTTGTTGGCGTTCATGCTGGGTGCATAGGTGGGTGTTGATGCTTGCCAATGTTAATAGTAGGTAGGTGGTGAATAGTGATTTTGGGCTTGGTTTAGATTCAGATAGACTCCACATGGTGCTCAAGTAGGCCAAGATATTGATAAGGTTGCCCAGTTGTTTGGACTTGAGTCGATGCATGCTTGAATGCCAGCAATTTAGGGTATTATTTGGCGCTTTGTAGGGGTGATGTAATAATTGCGTAATATTAATGAAGATCCCTAGGCCACAAGCGCTCCATGAGAGTCGGTTTCCAATGAGGCTCAGCAGATGGGCGGTATCGGTACTGGGTTTGAAGGGAAGCAAGAATCCGTTAATTTTATTGGGTTGGTTGGCCAGCTCATGATTGTTTTTTAAGAGGTGTTGGGGGCTTGTTTTTTGGGAAAGAGACTGTAGTTTTTGGGCTTTTTTGGAGAAAAGGTCAGGGTAGCTTTCTAAGGATGATCCGGAGGTTTCTAATGGGTTTTGGACCTGCTCGGCACGCTTGGATAAACATTGAATGGGATGTGTTTGAAGGAAGGCAGGGAGGGTCATTTCTTCAGAGATATTAGATTCGATGAGGAACTGCTGTAGATTAAAAAATTCAATTTTTCGGGCTGGGGATGGGGTTTTGGGGCTCTTAATTGGGAGGGGGTTGGATTGGATGTCGATGCTTAAATTGAGGTGGGGGTGGGAATGATTACGTTTAAATAGTAGATGCTTGCTTGGTGAATGGAGCTGCTCGCATAGGGGGTCTTCCCGGACCAGTGAATAGGGGATCGGATCAATTTTGATCTGGATTTCGATCGGACATGATAGCAGTTTATAGTGGCTCATGATCCCTCTTTTTGCGTATTGGTAAGTAGCGTTAGTGATCATTTGCTAATTTTGGGCCAAGTACTAGAATGCTATATGGGCGCTTTTATTTGAAAATGGACACAATATTGTGAGTTTTCTTAGCGGTTATGTCCGTTTTGGTTATAAAAAGAATCGTGGTTAAAAGAGGAGTGGGAATGTGCTTTCTTATACTCAAGTTTTTCCTGAGTTGTTAGGGTGGGTATTCGACTCTTTAAATAGCATGAAAACTTAATGACGGTTTTTTCAAATAGTGCTTCTTTTTTTATACTATCTTTTTGATAGCCAAAAGATAGGATTTCTATTAATGGCGGGGACGACGAGGCTCGAACTCGCGACCTCCGGCGTGACAGGCCGGCGTTCTAAACCAACTGAACTACGCCCCCAGTTGGAAAGTTAACTAATTATACCGAGGATTGGAGGTTTTGTAAATTTCTTTTTTTTGGTGGGTGTCTTTTGGCGTCTAGTTAGGTATTAGTAGACAAAGGGAATGGATATAGGATAGAATAACTTCGTTCTAAAATTTTTAAGGTTTTAAGGAGTGTTTATGAGTTCAACCCAAGTGCAAGCAAGTGCTCAGACGTTATCAGTAGAGTCGTTTATGGCAGAAATTGCCCAGCAAAACCCTGCCCAACCTGAATTTATTCAGGCGGTTCATGAAGTTGCAGAAAAAGTAATTCCGTTTATTAATGCGAATCCTAAGTATTTAAATGCCCGTATTTTACGGCGAATGACCGAAGCGGACCGAATCATTATTTTTCGAATTTCTTGGCAAGATGACGCAGGTCAGGTCCAAGTTAATCGTGGTTATCGGGTCCAGTTTAATAATGCCATTGGCCCTTATAAAGGTGGCCTTCGGTTTGACCCGTCAGTAAATTTAGGGGTTCTTAAGTTTTTAGGCTTTGAGCAGATTTTTAAGAATGCCTTAACTACTTTACCGATGGGGGGTGCCAAGGGTGGCTCTAACTTTAATCCTAAGGGCAAGTCAGATGCTGAAGTGATGCGCTTTTGTCAGGCATATATGACGGAACTATTTCGACATATTGGTCACTTTGTGGATGTTCCTGCGGGTGATATTGGCGTTGGTGGACGAGAAGTCAGTTACTTGTTTGGTCAATATAAACGACTTACTAATGAGTTTACAGGCTCTCTTACCGGTAAAGGCCTTTCTTTTGGTGGTAGTGCCATTCGAATGGAAGCGACCGGATATGGCGCGGTTTATTTTGCAAAAGAGATGATGGCACATCGTCAGATGAGTATGGAAGGCAAAGTAGCCACTGTATCTGGGTCTGGGAATGTGGCCTTGTATGCGGCTGAGAAGTTAGTTCAACTCGGTGCCAAAGTGGTCACGTTATCCGACCGACATGGGTATATTTATGACGAGCAAGGCCTTACATTAGAGAAGTTGGCTCAGATTAATGATATTAAGACCAATCAACGACGACCATTATCGGACTATGCGAAAGCGGCGGGTTGTGAGTATGTTGAAGGTCAACGACCTTGGGGCGTGGCTTGTGATATGGCCTTTCCATGTGCGACCCAAAATGAGATTTCAGTAGAAGAAGCCAAGACCTTATTGGCCAATGGCTGTCAGGTGGTCTCAGAAGGGGCGAATATGCCTACTGTGGCTGAAGGCGCCAAGTTATTTGAAGAGGCTAAAATTATGTATGGGCCAGGAAAAGCGGCCAATGCAGGTGGTGTGGCCATTTCAGGGATTGAGATGACTCAGAACTCGATGAGATTATCTTGGACACGAGAAGAAGTGGACCAAAAGCTACAAGAAATTATGGCCAGTATTCATGAACAATGTGTGGAATATGGCGATGACGGTGGTACTGTTAATTATGTCAAAGGCGCGAATATTGCCGGCTTTGTCAAAGTGGCGGACACAATGTTAGCTTACGGGGTCGTTTAAGTAATACTTAATAAATGAGGCCCTTCAAATTGAAGGGCCTCAGTGAGTTTAGGAGAATATTGAACACGTTGATGAGGCGTGTTTTTTAGTTTTCATGAAATAATTTGACGTTGAGCTTTTCTTCGGTGGATGTCATTGCTTCTAAGAAGATATGTCCGTTTTCGAAGTTGGTAAGATCAGAGGTGTATGATAATCGGGTTCGTCCGTTTTTACAGTTGATTTTATAATTGGTCAATTCTTCTTCAAATTTACCACCAGACTCTGCAGAGATGCTGAGACCTAATTTTTCGAGGTGATCAAAAATATTTTGGTTCATATTAATATTATCATTAATATTATTTTTGGTTAATTTCATGGTGGATACCCCCGTGATTTAGTTTGATACTGGTCTTTATTTATTATACTTAGTTCACGAACTAATGGGAAGAAAAATTTCAATTTTTTTAATAATAGATGCCCAGGAGGCCTTGTTGAGCTTAAGTGAGTAGTCGTTTTATTGTCTTTTTGCTATAATGAAAGCCATTTTGAGAGAGTTTAATTTGGAGGATGGGGAATGAATCGTGATGAGTTAGTTGCCCGTGTTTCTCGGCATGTGGATCGCCCTAAGAAGGAACTAAAGAAGTTGGTTTCGGCGGTATTTGATGAGATTCAGAAGGCGGTTGTGCATGGTGAAGAAGTTTCTATCGTGGGCTTTGGTAAATTTAAGCCAATGTCTCGTGCGGCTAGAACCGGACGAGACCCGAATACAAATGCGGTTATTCAAATTCCGGCCGGGCGTCGACCTGGGTTTTTGGCCAGTCAACAATTTCGGGAAAAATTGAGTGGGGCATCAGAATGAACGCTTTGTGTTGGATATTTAAGAGTTTGATTTTGTGTGTGCTACTAAGTAATTGGGTGCTTGCAGACTCATATCGAAATGAGAAATATAAATTTGCGTTTGATTATTCTCCGGACTGGACCTTGACACAGAAATCTAGAAAACAAGTGTACTTATCTTCCCCTGATCAGGTGGCTACTTTTAATATTAGGGCCTATTGGTTTGAGGAGCCTGTGACTGCGAATGGGTTTCAAGAAATGAGGATGCGGGGTCATTTTGATGGCTGGGTGTTGGTGAAGTCTCGGGAAGGGACGTTGCTAGAGACTCAGGCGGCCAATGCAGAAGAAAGTTATGTGGTTGCGTATATGAAGCATGAGATGGACCATCGTTTAATGACCCAGGAGGTGTTGGTGGGGGAATATTATTTTGTGTTAGGGAATCAATGTTATGTTGTGGGGGTTGAGACATTGAAACCTTATTGGAAAGAGGTCAGCCTTGAATTTAAATCCTTAGTGGAGTCATTTTGGTTGGGAGATACGCCTCCTGAAAAGGTGTCATCGACTTCGGAGCTAAGTTTAGATTGGGAGATGTTAGGTAAGGGCAGTCGTAATCAATATATGACGAAAGCAACTCCCTTAGTGGGACGTGTATTAGATGAAAAATGGCGATTTCCTCTATTTGGGAATGGCCATTTGAGGGACTGTGTGGCGCCAGTGATTCAGTCAGGTCATTTGTATATGGGGTGCCAGAATAATATTTATGCCATTGATGTAGCGTCAGGGTCCTTAAGGTGGTCCTATGAAATTGGGTTCTTGAATGATCAGTCGATGGCGACCTATCAGGATCTTTTATTTGTGGTGGATAACACGCAGGGGCAGGTGTTGGCTTTAAACCAAGAGACAGGTAATATTTTGTATAAGATTTTATTTGGGACGGATGTGGGGGCTCCGATTATATCAAAAGGGGATTTGTATCTTGTTGGAGAAAAGAAACTTGGTATTTATCGGGCCCTTAATGGCCAGTCGCTTTATGAGACCAAGGCTGATTTAGGTACAGCGTCAGGGGTGGTGGTGAATGACGATGTATTTGCTTATGTAATAGGCTCAGATGTATTAATGGTTCGTGATATTAAAGATCGTTCTGTTAAGTGGTCATATCAAAGTGATGACGGCCCGATTTTAGAAATGCCGATTATTGGTGAGGAGTCGATCATATTAACCGTAGAAAAAGAGGACGGTTGGGCTCAGGTCATGGCTTTAGATTTAGATAATGGCGGGGGTCGCTGGCATACAGGTGCTCAATTTGAATTTAGAGTGCTTAATACGCCTTCGTATTCGGATGGTGTGTTGGTCTTGCCCGTTGAACGCGCTGATTTGGTAACAGGAGAAAATCAGAATCAGGTATTGGCATTTAATACACGCTCAGGACGTCTGTTATGGTCACGTATGTATGACGCACATTTGAGTCCACGATTAATGGTTACGGATAGTTTTGTGTTGGTTGAAAATGGGGCGGAAGGGTTAATGGCATTAGATTTGGTGACCGGTGAGCCGGTACATTTTCACTTTGATACTCAATATAATGACCGGGACGAGTCGATTCATCTCTCTCGATTATATAATGATCAGGTGATTCGGGTACTTCAAGATCAGGATCAATATTTTTTGGTAAGTCATTAAGTAACGACGTGGGTTGAGTTCGGTGATGTTGCTTAAGTGCTCTTAATGAGGCTTAGTGTTTACCTAGGTACTTATTAAAGTCGTCAGGATTAATGTTGTCGATAAACTTCTTGAAGCTTTCAGTTTCTTCTTCGTCTTTTTCAGCATTTACCATTTTTGCTTTCATCATGACCGATTCAGATACATATATCGGGCATTTCTCTCTAACAGCGACAGCGATGGCATCTGAAGGTCGAGAGTCAATTTTAAGGGTCTCTTCATCTTTGTTTTCTTTTTCGACTTCAATAATGGCATAAAAGGTATTTTCGATAATTTCGTTGATAATCACTTTTTTTACATTACCATTTAATTGGTTAATGAGTTTAGTGAGGAGATCATGGGTCATGGGTCGAGGGGGTTTGAACTCTTGTAGTTCCATCGCAATGGCTGCAGCTTCAAACATGCCAATCCAAATTGGCAAGAAATTTCGATCTTCGTTGTCTTTTAATAATACGATTGGACTCATGTTCTTTGGGTCGAATCCCAGCCCCCCTAAAATCATTTCAATCATATTATAAAACCCTTTTTTTTATTTATTGACTTGCTTAATCAGTTCCTTGAAAGTAGCAGGTGACTTGATCGCAATTTCAGATAGCATTTTTCGGTTTAATTCACAGTTGTTGGCGCTTAACTTACCCATAAATTGTGAATAAGATAATGACTCGTTAAATAGTGCGCCATTGATTCGGGCGATCCATAAACGTCTGAAATCTCTTTTTCGGTTTCTTCGGTCACGATATTTGTAGGTGAGGGCATGTAAAACAGCTTGATGGGCGGGTCGGTAAAGTTTTGATAATCCGCCTCGGAACCCTTTGGCTAATTTAAGTATTTTATTTCGTCGTTTTCGGGCGACATTCCCGCGTTTCGTTCTCATGGTTACTTAGCTCCTTTTTAGTCCTGGTAACATGCGACTTACTTTTCTGATGTCACTGCTACTCACTTCTGTACTGTTTTTACTTTGTCGTTTGGTGTCTTTGCTTTTGTGTTCTAACAAATGACGCATTCCGGTTTTGTATCGGCGGACTTTGCCAGTACCGGTAAGTTTAAATCGTTTTGCTGCTGCTTTTTTAGTTTTAATTTTATTTTTCTTCATAATTGCGTTATCCTTATTTTGGGCTAATTAATGCACTGATTGTTCGATTGTTTTTGGTTGGGTTAAATTGGGCGGTTCCGACTTCACTAAGGTTTTCGATGAATCGTTCTGCCACTTTGACCCCTAGATCATGGTGTTGAACTTCTCGGCCTCTAAAAAATATGGTTAATTTTACTTTGTATTTTTTATCTAAAAATTTTTTTCCTCGTGAAACCCGTATCATAAAATCATGGTCTGAAATTTTTGGGCTTAGTTTAATTTCTTTGATGGTATGAACGGTCTTTTTTTGTTGCTTTTGCTTTTTCTTCTGTTGGTACAAGAACTGTCCATAGTCAATAATTTTGCATACTGGAGGATCTGTGTCACTCAGCTGGACCAAATCATAGCCGCTGTCTTTTGCTTGTCTAATGGCTTCTTGGAGTGAAAGGATCCCTATTTGTTCTCCTTCGTGTCCAATGACGCGGACTTCCTTTGCTGAGATACGTTCGTTAACACTATGCTTTTTTATGGATTGCCTCCTTGTACTTAATTGTAGGCCAAGTATAACAGTAATAGGGTCAATGTGTCAATATGACTGACTGTGTTTCTTGGTCAGATATAAGGGGGCTTTTTTTAGACCTTTGTTGGAAGTTGTCCTTTATGGGTGACTTCATTTTGAATTTGGCAGATAAGCTCAGATTCGGTCATTTGGATGGTGTCGTTACTGCCTAATTTTCTTACTGATAGGACACCTGTTTTGATTTCATTTTCACCAATAATGATCATATAAGGCACTTTTTCTTTGATGTAACGACGTATCTTAGCTCCAATTTTATCACTACTTGTATCTATATTGGTTCTGATATTGTGGGCTTTAAGGGCTTTTTGTAGCTCTTCGCATTGTGGGCTAAATTTATCGACGATACTTAAAATTTGGACTTGGACGGGTGCTAGCCAGGTGGGGAATTTGCCATTGTAATGTTCAATGAGGATCCCAAAGAATCGTTCAATGGATCCAAGTAAGGCTCGATGGATCATATAGGGGCGTTCTTTATTGCCTTCGGAGTTAATATAACTCATATCAAATTTTTCAGGTAAATTAAAGTCAAATTGGATGGTTGAACATTGCCATTCACGTCCAATGGCATCTTTGATTTTTATATCAATTTTAGGGCCATAAAATGCGCCGCCACCATGGTCAATTTCATAGTCCATATCGGCTGACTTAACAGCGTTTTCTAAGGCGCTTTGGGCCATGTCCCAATCTTGTTGATCGCCAATGGCTTTTTCTTCAGGGCGCGTTGATATGAACGTTTTAAAATCATGAAATCCAAATGTTTTTAGAATTTGAACACAAAAGTTTAGTACGTCTGTGATTTCGGATTCGACTTGGTCTTTTCTGCAAATGATATGAGCATCGTCTTGGGTGAATCCTCGGACCCTCATTAGACCGTGTAAGACCCCTGATCTTTCGTAACGATAGACGGTCCCTAGTTCAGCATATCGGACGGGTAGATCTCGATATGAGTGCTGATGTGACTTATAAACCATGAGATGGAAGGGGCAGTTCATGGGTTTGATATAGTAGTCTTGGTTATCGATGTTAATATTGGTGTACATGTTCTCTTGATAGCAGTCTAGGTGGCCGCTGGTTTTCCAAAGGTCCTCTTTTCCTAAATGCGGGCTGTATAATAATTCGTAGTTGGCATCAAAGTGGGCATCTCGCCAGTAAGATTCAATGATATGACGAACACGTGATCCTTTTGGGTGCCATAGGATCAGTCCGCTGCCGATATCGTCATTAATACTAAATAGTTGGAGTTGTTTTCCTAGGTTACGATGGTCACGTTTTTTGGCTTCTTCTTGTTGGAATATAAATTGCTTGAGTGCCTTTTTGTCATGAAATGCGGTCCCGTAGATTCGTTGGAGCATTTTGTTTTTTTCTGAGCCACGCCAGTAGGCACCTGAAACGGTGAGTAATTTAATGGCAGGGATGCGGATGGTATTTTCACAGTGTGGGCCTTTACATAAGTCTAGGAAGGGTCCGTTTTCGTAAAATGAGTAAGAACTTAGGTTTAGGTCATTAATTAATTCAACTTTATAAGGTTGGTTTTTTTGATTCATCAGTTCAATGGCTTTGTCTTTGGGGAGATCAAAGTGTTTAAAGCTTTGCTTTTCTTTAATGATTTCGTTCATTTTGATTTCGATCTTTTCTAACATTTCATCGGTGATGGGTGTGTCAAGATCAAAATCATAATAAAACCCATTTTCAATGGCCGGACCAATGCCTAATTTGGCCTCAGGAAAAAAGCTGATTACCGCTTGTGCTAGAACATGTGAGGCGCTATGTCGAATGACATCAATGGGTAGTCTTTTATCACTCATGTCAGGTTTAGTTGAGACAGAAAGGGATCCCAAATAAAAATTCATCTTGGGATTCAGTTTGTTCGATGGGTGTAAAAGGGGATAATGGGCTATTCATTTCTTCGATTAGGTCCATGCTGTAATCAGGGTTGAACCCCTGTTTGGGTTGATGTGTTTTTGGTAATATATCATTGCTAAATTTAAACAAGATATTTTGTTCGTTGTTTTTGCTTTTGTTGTTTACACTATAAACGCGATGTTCGTGCTTTTTCTTTTGGGTAGGATCTGCGATGATTTCGGAATATTGATTTTTCTTAAATAGGCTTTGAACGGAATTGTTAACGACCCCGCCGATGTGCTTAGCAATGGACTTTCCTAGTTTTTCTAGTGCCACTTCTTTGCTGTCTCCAAACCCTTTACAATTTGGAAATGCGGGACAGGTGGCTTTATATCGTTGACGTGTACGACTAATAATGACTTCTATATAAGGCTCAGATTGATTCATGAACGACATATGATACCTTCTTTCTTTATCTTAGTCTTTTTCCCTGATGGCTGATAAGACCCTATAGAAGCCGATTATAGCACGGATCATAAAGAAACCCAATAGGGATAGGGGCGGATTACAAGTAACGGGATATGGCAACGCCCGCATTGATTTGGATTTCATTTGGGCTGGTATTAAATACATCTAATATACTGGCTTTGAATGCGATGTCAGGGGTGAGGTAAAATCGAACACCTGTATTGATTGCGTAGGCAGTTTCATTTCCATCGATATCCGCTAAAAGCTCGAGTTGCTGTAATAATAGATAATTGATCCCCCCCATAATGGTTGGGTTGATTTCTTCGTTAATGGTGGCTTTAAAACCGCCATGAAGGCCGATATCATATCGAATTTTTTTGGATGCGACCATATAAATATTGGTTTGAGACATGCTACTTAGATTTTCTGCCCCGATTGCGATAGAAAGCGGCAGCCGTGCAGTGTCTGACATTAGGTAGTATTTTGCATTAATAAAGACCCCTTCTTTTGGGGTGCTGCCACCAATTAGGCTCATTTCAAGGTTTTTAAAGGTCCCAAGTCCTAGTTTATATGAGTAGGTGAGCATTTCACCGGTATCAGTGACTTGGCTATCAATACCAATATTAAATTGTTTATATTGTAAGGCTTCGGCAGTCGGGACTTTGATCAGTCCAGAGCTACCAGTAAGGGTGGGGACCGCATGAGTGTTGCTGCTGATCCACGTAAGGAAAATACTGATTAAAATCCATTTTTTTTGACTCATTTTTGGCTGTCCTTTTTTCGTTTGTATTGGCGATATTGTCCTCTTAAATAGGCTTGGTAACTGAGTTCATCTTGATGAGGTTGAGCGGGGAACCCTGATACCATTTGTTGGTCTTTGATGTTTTTGGTGACACCGGATTTAGCCGCGATGATACACTTTTCACCAATTTCAGGGGTATCAATGCCTACTTGGCCACCAATCATGACCCCGTCTCCAACTTTAGTGCCACCGGTAAAGCCCACTTGGGCAGCAATAGCAGCGTTGGGTCCGATATCTGTATTATGAGAAATTTGCACCAAATTGTCAATTTTGCTGCCCTTTCCAATGCGGGTATCTATTAAACAGCCACGGTCGATACTAGTATTGGATCCAATTTCGACATTATCATCGATGATGACACTTTTAATTTGGGAGATTTTTTGCCATTCACCATTGAGTTGATAGAACCCAAATCCGTCTGATCCAATAACCGTATTGGCATGAATAATGACGTTATTACCAATGCTAACTTTGTCGTAGATCGTGACTTGTGGGTAGATGATGCAGTTGTCTCCGATCTTACAGTCGGACCCAATGCTGACATGAGAATGAATATGGGTGTTGGACCCAATATGGGTGTTTTCATTAATTACTGTAAAGGCATCGATTTGTGAATGGGGGTGGAGTTTGGCGTGAGGGTGGATGGCGGATTGGGGGTGTATGCTTGGGTGTACTATTTCTTGGTTGGGATGGAAATGTAGGATAATCTCTGCCATGGCTTTTCGGGGATCAGATGTGAGTAATTGGGCGGACACTTCAGGTAATTGCTTGTCTGTGATAAAAGCTGCTGCTTCACTTTTGGAGGCCTCTTTTCGGTAGTGGGTCCCTAAAACCACAGTGATATCGGAGGCGGTGGCGTTGTTTAAAGCGGCAATATCATGAATTATAAGGGCGGGATCACCCAGTAATTGGGCGCCCGTTAACTCTGCGAGTTGGGAGAGTGTTGTGGGGTTATTCGTTGATTTTTTCAATGACAAAATCAGTTAAGTTGAATCCCCCAAAAAAGACGACTCGTTTGTCGAGTACAATGTCAATGCCGTATTCTTTGGCTACTTTTTGACTGGTTTGGAGTAGTGTGCTCATCATGGTTTGATTGAATTGAATTTCAAGGGCTTGTATGGCTTCTTGTTTGGGTCTGGCTTCTTCTTGGAGGCTGGTTAAGATTTTTTGGATTTCTTCTTCAGACTTGCCGTTTTCCTGGGCTTTTTTGAGTTTCTTTTCTTGCTTTTCATAGATTTTTTGAAGGTCTTCTTGAAGGCCCTCTAATTGCTTTTGGTACTTTTCTAAAAGGCTTGTTTTTTGAGCGACTTGCTCAAGGTCAACATAGCCAATGTTTTCTGCAATACTAGCGCTACTGATACTGAGGAAACAAGCGATAAATAATAGTTTTTTGATCATAGTGGACTCCTTAAGATGATGGATGGAATATTAGATAACAGTTTATTTGAATTTTTGTGATTGGTCAATTATAAGGGGTGAACTTAGAATAGGTGTCCCATGTTAAAGTGAATTCTAGATTCGCCATTTTCATCCACCCCTAAATCTAATCGGATTTGTCCGAGAGGGGGGATGGTCATTCGGATCCCGATTCCTTTTCCTACTTTGAATTGATCAAGTTTAAAGACATTTCCTTTGGTGGCATAGCCTGCATCAACAAATAAAACGCCTTGTATTTGGGGGTTAAAATGAACTCTGTATTCAATGTTTCCTAGTAACATTCGTGGGCCTGAAGAGATGGGGTTATAGTCATCGTAACCTCGAATGGTTGAGTTTCCACCCATTAAATACCATTCTGAAATAAATTTTTCATCGTCGTTAATATCAGGGCTAAATAAAAGGCCAAGTTGGGTTTTTATTCCAATGGTTTGCTTTTTAAATGTGGGAATAAATTGTCGTAGCGTAAGATTGAGTTTGCTGTATTTGAGTGCGTTGTGACTAAATGGGAGGGATTGTTCTAGGTTGATGGTGTGAAAGTGTCCACTTAAGGGATTGTAGCGGATGTCTCTGGTGTCATGGTTGAGCCCTAATGTGTAACTATAAATATTATAATAGATTTCTT
>PBBE01000015.1 GCA_002716485.1 Actinomycetota bacterium | reverse complement strand
GATAGGGGTTCATCGAGAAGTTCAAGATTATTATGTTTTAGGAATCAAGCAGGGATTTTTACCCCCGTCACCGCTGCTTTCTAGTAATGATGATACTTGGCATCCCTTTTAGTGTTAAGGACATCAAGTCAACCGATATCAAGCGTCAAGCCCCTCTTTGGGGTCAGCATTTTGAACCTTATTTAAAAATTTCTTAAAGGGTGTCAGGATATCAATGGGAATAGGGAAAATAATGGTCGAGTTTTTTTCGGAAATAGATGACACCGTTTGCAAGTACCGCAGTTGTAATGCCTGAGGCTCAGAGGCTAAGATTTTCGAGGCTTCTAAAAGGGCTTTCGAGGCCTGCAGCTCGCCATCGGCATGAATAATTTTAGCCCGTCGGTTCCGTTCAGCTTCAGCTTGTTTGGCAATGACACGAATCATGCTTTCATCCAAATCAATATGCTTAATTTCTACATTGGTCACTTTGACTCCCCAGTTATCCGTTTGTTCGTCCACAATGGTTTGGATGGCCATATTTAGTTTTTCACGTTCCGTTAACATGTCATCTAGCTCATGTTGACCCAAGACAGATCGAAGGGTCGTTTGGGCCAGTTGACTCGTGGCTTGCATATAGTTTTCAACTTGAATAATGGCTTTTTCAGGATCCATGACTCTAAAATATAAAACAGCATTCACTTGAACCGAAATATTATCTTTAGAAATCACATCTTGGGTAGGAACATCGAGTACAATAATTCGAAGGTCGACCCGGGTCATTCGTTGGATAATTGGAATCACAATAATTAATCCTGGACCAGAGACTTTTGAAAAGCGCCCCAGGGTAAAAATAACCCCTCGCTCATATTCAGGTAAGATCCGAATGGCAGATGAAATAAACAATACGATTAAGGCTAAAAATAAATAACTACTCATGATGAGTCCTCCTTAGTTAAATGGGGTAGATCCGCTGGTTCTACGGTTAAAGTCAGGCCGTCCACAGCTTTGATTTTGACTTTATCTCCCTTTTTTATGGACTGATTAGATTGAGATTTCCATGCTTCACCAAAGACTTTTACATAGCCTTTAGGACCAATATTGGAAATCGCCTCAGCATTTTGACCGATGAGGTCTTGTTTACCGGTGATCACTTTCTGTCGAAAGGCCTTAATAGTGACTCTTATTATCACCATAAAAAATAGGATATTTAGAATGCTAACACCCAGAATCACTGGCCAGCCAATCGCGGTACCGCCCATGCTCGGATCAATAAAGAAAATAGAGCCAAGCACGAATGCCACAGTGCCACCAATTCCCAAAATCCCAAAGCTCGGCACAAATCCTTCGGTAATTAATAGTGAAAGGCCCAAGAGCATTAAGGACATGCCCGCATAATTTATCGGGAGAAGCTGGATTGCATAAAGGGCCACAATGAGACTAATACTCCCAATGATTCCGGGTAAAATAAAGCCAGGGTTAGAAAATTCAAAAAACAGCCCATAGGCACCTAGTAAGAGTAAGAGATAGGCCACTTCAGGGTTGGTAATGATTTCTAAAAAGCGGGTCCTAAAGTCAGGTGAAATAGGAATTACGCTTAGGTTATCGGTATTGAACGTGACCAGTTGATCACCGACTTGGCATTGGCGTTGGTTTAATTGTCTAAGTAAGTCATTAATATCCGTCGCAATCAGTGTGATCACCCCTTGATCCAGAGCCTCTTTGGAGGAAAGACTGACCCCTTCTTTAACAGCTTGAATGGCCCACTCTTGATTTCGGTTTCGAAGTATGGCAAGACTTTTGATATAAGCAATAGCATCGTTAATGACTTTTTTTTCCATTGCCGATCCGGCAATCTGAGTATTATCTGTGCTTGTAGATGGGGATAGGGGTGATTTTCTTGGCGAATCCCCCATCATGCTAACGGGGGTGGCCGCCCCTAAATTAGTGGCTGGAGACATGGCCGCAATATGGCTGGCATATAAGATATAAGTCCCGGCACTGGCCGCTCTGGCCCCTTGGGGACTGACATAGGAAACAATTGGAATTGGTGAAGCTAAAATAGATTTAATAATATGCCGCATGGCCTTATCTAAGCCGCCCGGCGTATCAATGCTAATAATTACAAATTTATGGTCTTGCTCAATAGCATGGTGGATCCCCCGTTCAATATAGTCAGCCACCGCAGGCCCAATAGCCCCTTTAATACGAAGCGTACTGGCCGTTTGATTGGCCAAAAGTGAACTGGCAAATAAAAAATAAACCATGAGGGTACACAAGCGAAGTAATCGCATCTTAGAGACTCCTTATAAAAGAAGTACCCTGGAATCGCGAAAGTTAAACATGTCAATGATCGCTTATGGCAATGAGGCGTCTTCAATTAAAGGAGCTTTTTTCCATATTGGCGTTGATAAGTCGCCATCAGTTCAGTTAAGCTTTCATAAGAATGGGGGCCATGAATAAGCAAAGGACTAAAAAAGAGAGTCGAAATAAGGCGTTGGGTCATCCAAAAGAGTCGCCCCCGTCTTTTACCCGAAAAGTTATGGATCACGCTAATGTCACGTTGACGGGCAAAGGGATATAGGTCGGGCTTAGTTACGTGGGAAATAAAGCTCACAAAGGACCAGGATTGAAGTTGCTGATAAAATTGCCTGGCTTGATCTTCGGTCTTTTCGTCATAGAGAACCAAAATAGATAAACTATGTTGGGCCCAATATTCACGCTGTTCCAATTGTTGGCTAACTCCCTCCCCTTTTAATAATGCTTGGGTCTTATTGACCATATCAATGACTGAAATATCATCAGAGCAGATATCATAAGGGCACTGTTGGTGTGGGCAGTCATGGTGGCATTGATAGGGGTTACGACAAATCAAATGGCGGTTTCGAAAAGGGCCCCAACTTAAGGGTTTGACTTTTTTTGAAGGAAAAATGGCCAATTGCGGTATCTTTAATGCCGCTGCCAAATGAAAGGGGCCGGTATCAACACTCACAAATAAATCCATGAGGGAAAGAAGCCCTATATAGGTTTGAATGGGTTGGCGATAAGCGGTTAATAGTGGACCTTTTACTTGAGATTGTATCTCTTTGCAGACGGCAATCTCAGCATCGGTATAACAACTTAAGTAAATATCAACATCCATTTGGGAGCGAAGTAAGTGAATGTATTCGACATATTTATTGGCTCGAATCGGTCGATTTCCAAATCCAACGCCAATATGAATACAAATTAATGGGATGTTTTTTCGAGGTCCCAAAGAAGCAAGTAATCGTTTGGCAAGGGGGATAGCCCCTGGCGGCGGTGTGTAGGCTAGTTCCTGACAATCACGAGATGAAATCCCTAATGACTTTAATAAAATCCCATTGTATTCAGAGACATGATTCATACGGTTATGGTTGCGATAAAAAACACCGTATCGTCGAAAAATAGGCCATAGACCCAATAAGGATTTATCTCCAATATTATGACGAGCCCCAAAAAATCCCGCCCAAGCCACTTCCGTGGTCATTCTAAAGTGAATCATTAAATCAACTTTTAACGATCTTAGTTGTTTTACAAATTGGATAAATAGAGGGAATGAATGAGTGGCGGGTTTGACAAGAATCTCATCAATATAGGGTAAATGCGCAATAATATCACGATTATATGCGGTGGTCATGACAGTGATTTTAGTATCGGGAAAATGAGATTTGATAGCCGCAATAGCCGGTAAGGTTAAGATCAAGTCACCGATGGCATCATGTCGGGCGATTAAGATATGTCGTAGTGGCGTTTTAATTTTTATACTCATTAAAATACAGTGTAAATTAACTTGGGTAATCCATCAATGTAATCACGAAAATTAATGGGATAAGCTAATAACGCTAATAGAACGGGGGCGATAAGGCAATAAGCATCGTGACAACTCCAAAATAGTGGCGCCTGTGCTGACGATGTCATCCAAAAGAACGATTGATTGATTTTGAATAGAGGCAGGCTCTCTCACTTTAAAAGCCCCCTTTAAAAGACGGATTCGGTCAGGTTTTGATTGATCAAATAAATGTGGGGTATCTCGGGTACGAACAATACATGACGTACTTGGATAACTTAATAATAAATGACGGAAAATCGCGTGAACATGATTAAATGGTCGCTGTTGAAGCCGGTTAATATGAGAAGGCACAGGAATTAATAACGATATATCGATATTAAATGTTAGGCCCTTAATCGCATGAGAGACCCAATGAGCAAGACGCTGATTGCCGTTAAATTTAATCTCTTGAATCAGTTTTTTTAGTAATGGGTTTTGATAGTCACCTAAAGCAAATAATTGAATCTTTGTATCAAGATGCTTTCGAAAAGAGACTGAAAAGTTTAGTTCTTGTTCACAGTGAGTACAAATAATAGGAGTTGAATGTCGCTCGCATAATTCACATTTAGGTGGCAATAGCCAATTAAATAGAGGGGCAAATGACACTTATGCTTATGAGATTAAACTTAGTTCCGTTAATATCGTATCTTTTTCAGTAGATGTTAACTTAGAGGACTTTAATTGAGAAATAAGTTTCTTTCGTTGATCACTGATTTGTTGGGTTGTAATAATTTCTTGGTTTCTTTCTTCTAATAGACGTACTCTTTCTTTAAGGGATTGAAGTTCGTTTTTCTCATTCTTATCAAATATGCTTTCTGTCTGATTATTTATAATATCAAAATTAACAGGGGCTTTGGCTTTTTTAGATTCTTGAATCAAAAATTGGTTGAGGTTATCAGCTGAAATCACATACTTACTATATCCTCTACCCTTTCCTGAGGGGGATTGTTCCGTTGCGATTAAGTCTCCATCTTGAATCGCTTTTACCAATTTGTACTTGGTAAGCCTCCCCTTAGTTTGTTTTTCTACTTCATATAACGTATAAAATGATTGATCTTGCAAGTTGACCACCTTTGATTTGGAACGAGTTCCGAATAAAAATTTTATTGAGATAGTTTTATTATACTAAATTTAAATTGGATTTCAAATAAAAAAATACAGAACAGCTAGCGTAGGTATATGGAAATGATATGGAAAGATATAAAAAGGTCTTATGTTGGGCATACCATTTAAATAAGTAATTCAATAAAAGCTATAGTCAAGCATAGCTAAAAGGGATATAATCTTATATTAATGACTAGCAAACATATCCAAGCGTTAAATTTAAGTCAATATCAGGTCTTCATTGTAGAAGATGAGGCCATTATTTCTAATAATTTATCTAGAAAACTACAAAAAAAAGGCTTTTCTAATATCCATGTGATGAGCAGTGGAGAATCCGCGATTCAATTGGCCAAAAAAGTCACTCCCCAGCTGGTTATTATTGATATATTATTAGCACAAGGGATGGATGGATTTGAAACTGCATATCTACTGAGCCAGCAATGTCATGCCAAATTTATATTTACATCCGCTGACTTTAACCATGAGAATAAGCGTTTGATAAAGGACTTGAAGGGGTGTCAATTTATGCAAAAGCCATATCAATTTGAGGACCTATTTGAACTTCTTGGAAAGACATTGTTAGGGAATGTAGCCCTCACAAAATAAGAATGGCGTATCTTAACTTAAGCCATTTTCATAAGTGTCGTCATGAAGCGCATGTTTAAAGATGCGTGATCGTGGGTATCACTATAATATGCCAGAAAGAGCGGGGGAACTTGGCAACCATAAGGGGCTGTTTAAAAAAACAGTCCCTTTTAATAAAATAAAGACTAAGGATGATAATCAAAAAAGATAGCCTCTTTGCAACACAAATCAGCCATGTCTCAGCACAGCAGGCGAGAGATATTGATTTAGCGTGCATTAAAAAGGCATGGGTGCCCACCGATCAATTAATGACTATTGCGGCCTGGCACTTGGCAAGGCTTAGCAACGAGTATATCAAACGCCCATCTCGAATAGCCGTATTAGCCGGAAAAGGGCATAACGGGGCCGATGCCCTTTTAGCTGCCATGTATTTGTCGAACTGGGGGCATCAAGTGAGCATCTTTTTAATGGCGGATATTCAGGAGTATAAGGGACTTTCATTTCGCCAGTTATCACAGGTTAAAGTGGCGCCGGGCTGTCGGGTGCTTAGTCGACAAGATTTTGATTTAGATTCAGTTGATTTGGTGATTGATGGGCTATTAGGCGTCGGTTTAAAATTAGCAGCACGCCCACCCATAGTACCCATTATTAATCAGCTTAATCACGCAAATGTCCCGGTGATATCGGTGGATATCCCTAGCGGTTTGGATGCGAGTGATGGCCCGATTCATTCACCCATTGTAAAAGCAACAATGACGGTGACATTTGCGCTTCCAAAGATAGGGTTTTTAAAAGACGCATCAAAATCGTACTTAGGGGATGTGTTTCTTGTGGATATTGGTGTGCCCCCCCATGTATTACGTCAATTTAATTGCGATCAGCGACCACCATTTCATCAAAACTCAGTATTTAAAATAGAGTATTAGCGCTTACACCTAATTACCGCTGTCGTTTTCGATTACTCTCTGATAAGATTCGTTTTCTAATACGAATGGCTTTAGGCGTACACTCTACCAACTCAGTATCATCAATAAATGACAAGCATTGTTCAAGACTTAATCGTGTAATTGGGGTTAAAATAATCGCATCATCTGAACCTGAGGCACGAACATTGGTTAGCTTTTTGCCTTTGATTGGATTGACATTAAGGTCATCTTCACGGCAATGCTCACCAATAATTTGACCTTCATAGACCTCTGTTCCTGGTTCAATAAATAACTTTCCTCGATCTTGGAGATTAAATAATGCATAAGCAAGGGTGCTACCAGGTTGATTGGCAATGAGCACCCCATTTTTTCGTGTTTTGATCACCCCAGCATAAGGCCCGTATTTAGAAAATCGGTAGTACATGACACCCATACCCTTAGAATCACTCATGAATTGTGATTGATAGCCTAATAAACCCCGGGTAGGCAACTCATACACCAGTTGTGCAAGCCCATTTTCTTGTTGCATGTTAATACAGGTACCCTTTCGTTCTCCGAGTTGTTCAATAATAGCCCCTAAATAGTCCTCTTGAACCTCAATAGTCAGTTCTTCATAAGGTTCGAGTTTCTGGCCATTCTCTTCTTTGAAAATAACATTGGGTTGAGAGACTTGGAATTCATATCCTTCTCGACGTAATTTTTCGATCAGAATCGATAAATGAAGTTCTCCCCTACCCGACACTTTAAATCCTCCTTCATCAGCCAAAACATCCACGGTTAAGGCCACATCAGATAAGATTTCTTGATCCAGTCGGGTTTTAAGTTGAGTGGAGGTGACAAACTCTCCTTCTTTTCCAGAAAAGGGAGAGTTATTTGCCATAAACGTCATTGATAAGGTTGGTGGGTCGATAGTAATACCAGGAATTGATTCTGGGGTATTTGGATCTGAGATCGTTTGTCCCACTTTGAATGCGGTTAATCCCGAAATTCCTACGATTTGACCCAGGGTCGCTTGATTGATTTCAACTTGCTTAGTTCCTTCGAATTGATATATTTTTTTGATTCTGGCTTTTTCAAGGATGCCATTGTCTTCACATAAGGCAATTTCTTGGTTAATTGCAATCGTGCCTCTCGTGATTTTACCGATTGCGATTTGTCCCATAAATGGAGAGTAGTCAATGGCGCTAATTAATAGTTGAAAGTCAGCATTAGGGTCCCCTTTTGGGGCTGGAATATGGGTGATAACAGCATCAAAAACATCTTTGATATGATCTGTTTTTTCACTTAGATTAAGAGTGGCATACCCTTCCTTAGCAGAGGCATACAAAACGGGAAAATCAAGAAGCTCATCAGGGGCATTTAATGAAACCAATAAATCAAATACTTGATCAACGACCCAATCACATCGGGCGCTGGGTTTGTCGATTTTATTAACGACAACAATGATGGGTAAGTTTAATGCCACCGCTTTTTTTAAGACAAAGTAAGACTGAGGCATGGGCCCTTCTTGGGCATCAACCAAAAATAATGCACCATCAGCCATTTTAAGAACCCGTTCAACTTCACCTCCAAAATCGGCATGGCCAGGAGTATCAATAATATTAATCATGTGGTCTTGGTAATAACAAGCCCCATTTTTAGATTTAATCGTAATCCCCCGTTCTTTTTCAATATCAATGGAGTCCATGAGCCGGTCTTCAACATCTTGATTGTTTCTAAATAAACCACTTTGTTGAAAAAGGACATCCACAAGGGTGGTTTTTCCATGGTCGACATGGGCAATAATTGCGATATTTCTAATTTTATTTTGATCCATAATAATTCCTTTGCTGGCACCGATTAAGGGCGATTGTTTTTTGCTGTTGTATATAACTCTATTTTATAGATACACAAGTATGTAACGTATTAAACCTAATATTTATTTCATTGTCTATGCTCAGAATTAAACTTAGCCTATAAAAAAAGAAAAAGTAGGAAGTTCCTTGCACCTTAAAACCCTTTGGGGTACCATGAGAATATGGAAATTGGACGGAACCCCCAGCAACAAAATCCGAATTCAGGAGAAAACTCGTTATCTTCTAATATGCTAGAGCAAGCCTCGATAATATTTGGTGTCAATAAGAAACGGGTTAAGATTAAAAAGGGGAACGTGAAAAAAGTAGCTAAAGGGATGGCAGAAGTGGCCTATTCATTAGGCGAGACCAATGAACCCGAAGAGTATGCGGCTGAAATGGCAGATGAAATCATGTTGGCCCTTAAAGAGCTAGAGAATCGTCAAAGCGATAAAAAAGTGAAGCCCAAGCCTTCCGATAGCTAATTCGGGGTTAAAGTTTCGATTTAATATACTTAAACACCTTGTCGACTTGAGTAGGAAGTTTTCCATATCGGTCTTGAATCGAAGTTTTTAATTGAGTAAGTGCCTCTAGATTAGAAATCTGCGTTAATTGCTCATAAATCGCCAATCGTTGTTGATAATGTGGAATATAGGTCTCTGAAATCATGAGTCGGTTAGGATCTATATGGGATAGAATTCGCGGTTGAACTTGCTTCCCATTTAATTGCATTGTGGCATCATTTAATAAACGGCAATATAAATGAAACCCAATACTTCGAATGTGACCATGTTGTTGGGTTCCTAAAAGGTGGCCAGCACCTCGAATTTGTAGATCACTTAATGCCAGAGAGTACCCCGAGCCTAAGCCTATATAGTGGCGTAATGCATCTAATCGTTTTTGAGTATCAGGGCGAATTTTGCCACTGGTAAATTAATAAGCGATCCCTTGGGTGTCTCGTCGTCCAACACGTCCTTTTAATTGATGGATTTGAGAAAGACCGAAATTTTGGGCGTCGATAATAATAATCGTATTGACAGTTGGAATATCAATGCCGTTCTCAATGATAGTGGTACTTAGTAATATGTCAATTTCTTGACGATATACTTGTTGCATAATACGTTTGAGGCGACATTTGGGTACTTGGGAGTGAATAATCTCAATTCTAGCAAGTGGACGATGTTTTAAAAGGAATTTTCGCGTCTGATAGAGTCGATCAATATGGTTAATGACATAATAGACTTGCCCCTTACGGTTGAGCTCGTCATCAATGGCCGCTAAAACGGCTTGTTCTGAAAACGGGTGTAATTTAAGCTTGATCAATTGTCGACCTAAGGGCGGCGATTCAATTTTTGAAATGGTTTTAGTGCCGGTTAATGCCAAGTATAGGGTTCTAGGGATGGGGGTCGCTGTTACTGACAAAACATCGACACAGTGCTTAAATGACTTTAGTTTTTCTTTGTGGTAGACGCCAAATCGTTGCTCCTCATCAATAATAATGAGGCCTAAATCAGCAAATTGGATATCTTTCTGAATTAAACGATGGGTACCGATCACCAAATCAATTTGATGTGACTTTAACGCTGAAATTAATGTTCGCTTTTCATCATTGCTAGAAAACCGCGATAATTGCGCAATACGACAATCAAAACCAGAGAATCGATCAACAATATGTTGGTAATGTTGATCGGCTAAAATCGTGGTTGGGACCAATATGGCCACTTGTTTACGATCTTGAATGGCCTTAAATGCAGCCCGAAGAAATACTTCCGTTTTACCAAAGCCAACATCTCCGCAAAGCAAATGATCCATGGGTCGAATAGATTCCATTTGTGACTTAATTTCAGCAATAGCGCTGCGTTGATCAGGGGTTAATGGATGAGGGAATTGAAGCTCAAAATCAAGTTGCAAATCCGTATCAGGAGAAAATGCAGTCCCTCGTTTTAAGTGCCGAATTTTTTGTACAAGAAATATATCATCGACCAGTTCTTGGGTCGCTTTTTTAGCCGCCTGTGTGCGTTTCGCCCATTTTCGATCATTAAGATTATTGAGTGAAACAGGGGCATCTTGATTAGAATACAAGCTGAGTAAACCCAATTTATTAAGGGGGACGTATACAGATGCGTTTTCTTGGTATTGAAGCCAGACATACTCCCCCTCAATACTAGCCGTCACAAGGCGCGTTAAACCGTTGAAACGACCAATCCCAAAATGCTCATGAACCACAAGATCCCCAATAGATAGTGATGAAATAAGGGATGTATTCATGCTCGTAGGCTGTATAGCGGTCGTAATAAGGGTGTTTTTGGTGAAGGGTTTAATGCAAGTCTTCTTTAGCGCTGTGATACTTAATTGAGTTTGAGGCTCAAAGGTACATAGTCGATCAATATGGTCTAACTCAAATTCAATACGAATGGGATGGGTTTGGTTGACAGGGTAAATGTCGATGATGGCCCCTCTAACGGCTATATCGCCGGCTTCTAATACCATTTCAACCCTCTGGTAGCCCAATTTAATAAATTGAGCCAAGCAGTCACGGTGAGTGAGCGTCGCATCATGAGTTAGGTCAACGTGGGCGGTACTCATTTTTTGATCCGTTTTTTGTGCTTAAGAAAATATCCGTAATTTATAAAGACCCAAGCGTAAGATTTAATTTAATTATCATGAAGACTTGTATTTAATTCAATCAGGACTTGATTGGGCATGCAATGAACTTGCCCTGTTCTTGAGTCTTGGATAAATAAGAGATAGTCACGACCTGATAGCTCGCTGGCCTTCACAATATTTTCTCCGTCAGCAACATTGTTTCCATCGATACAAACGGGCTGTCGGGACCCATTGTAAAGCGCAATTTTCATACCCGCATAGATATAAAGTCCGGCTGCAATTGTACATCCTCGTCCTAATGAGATCCCTGTTCCTGCATTAGCGCCTAGTAAGCACTGAGGACCAATTTCAATAACGGTATTATTGCCGCCAGATAAAGTCCCCATGATCGATGCCCCACCCCCAATATCCGTCTTATCCCCAATAACAACACCAGCCGATACCCGACCTTCGATCATGGCTTGACCTAAACTACCTGCATTAAAATTCACATATCCAGCCGGCATTACGGTGGTTCCTTCGGCAAGATATGCCCCCAATCTTACTTGAGACCCAGAGGCAATACGAACCCCAGAAGGGATATGATAGTTGACCAAATAAGGGAATTTATCCACATGGCTTATGACGAGTGGCGACTCAGACATTATGGATGACAAGCGCTGTGTTTCAACGTCTTCTGGTAAAATGGGCCCCTTATTGGTCCAGGCGACATTATTAAGTGACGCAAAAAGACCATTAAGGTTAGCCCCATGGGGTTTAATATGGCGTTGGGAAATAAGTTGTAACTTAAAATACGCCTCTTCAGGGCTTTGAACGTCGTCATCTAGAGCCTCTAAAACAAAATAACCAATATCAATCGTTAGGTAAGAGTGATCAGACTCTGCAAAAGAAATCGCTGAAAGGAATCGTTGATGGGCTTGGGGGTGCTCAGATTCAGTGGTTCTGTTAATAAGGGCTTGAACCTGATCAGAAGATAAGCATTCATACCCGGAGGACTTTAATGGCGTAACATTGGCTTCTTGCATCCAGTCAGACACCATAGAAAGGGGCGAAATGGGTGATAGATACAGGTCCAGTACTTTGTTTTCTCGAGATCGACGGATCCCAAAAGCAATCATCGGTGAATTCATAATTATTTCCTTTTTAATATAAATAAAGAGTATAGCCTAAGGCTAATATGCCATAGTATAGCACCAACTAGATCCGAGTCTCAATATGAAGGCTGTTAAGGAGAATTTCAATGACTAAAGAGATAGAAATATGAGGATGTTCAAGATCAAAAACATATATTACAATAACCATAAATAATGAGCTGATTGAAGGGATATGTGAAGGATTATGAGTACCGTATTGTTAATTGGGACGGGTGCAGCCGGCGCCGTCGTGACTCAAAAGATGGCCCAGTTGCCGAATATATTTTCAAGGATTCATATTGCCAACCGAAGTTGGGAGAAGTGTCAGCGTTTAGCTGAACAGTGTAAAGGGGCGGTGACCCCTCATCAGGTGAACGCAGATTATGATCATGAAGTCGTTTCATTAATTGAAAAAACACAAGCAGAATTAGTGATTAACATGGCCCTGCCTTACCAAGATTTATCCATTATGCGTGCATGTATTCAGACTCAGACCCATTATTTAGATACGGCAAATTATGAGCCCAAGGAGGAGGCTAAGTTTTCGTATTCTTGGCAATGGGACCTAGATCAGGCATTTAAATCAGCCCATTGCATGGCCCTTTTAGGATGTGGCTTTGACCCAGGGGTGACCAATGCCTTTTGTGCCTATGCAAAGCAGCATTTATTTGATGAGATTGAGACGATTGATATTGTGGATTGCAATGATGGTGCGCATGAGCACCCGTTTGCCACCAATTTTAATCCTGAAATTGATATCCGAGAGATTACTCAACGGGGTCGTTATTATGCAAACGGAAAGTGGATTGAAACGGAGCCTTTATCGGAGTCTAAAGAAATTGACTTTCCTCAAATTGGGAGCCGGAAGGCTTATTTAATGTATCACGAAGAGCTTGAGTCTTTAGTCAAGCATTTGCCTGAAATAAAGCGAATTCGATTTTGGATGACCTTTTCAGAGACTTACCTCAATCATTTAAAAGTACTACAAAATGTCAACATGACCAGCATTGAGCCAATTATGTATGACGGCAAAGAAATTGTGCCATTACAGTTTTTAAAAGAAGTCTTACCTAGCCCTGCCTCATTAGGTCAAAGTTATCAAGGTAAAACTTGTATTGGCTGTATCATTAAGGGGCGTCAAAATGGCCGTGATAAACAGATCGTTATTTATAACATTTGTGATCATCAAAACGCCTTTCAGGAGCTCAATGCACAGGCGGTATCTTATACAACGGGGGTTCCGGCAATGGTGGGGGCCAAACAAGTATTAACAGGGGCATGGATGCAGCATGGGACCGTAAATATAGAGCAGCTAGATCCAATGCCCTTTCTAAAAGATTTGGCCAATCATGGCTTGCCCTGGCATGTGGAAGATCAGTCATGACCGTTACCCAAGTTAACGCAAAAGCGAAACGGCTTCAGCAGCTCAATAAACTTAATCGGCCATCTTATATCATTGATGAAGTCCAATTAATTGAAAATTTAACCCGATGTCAATCATTACAATCAAGATACCCAATCCAGGTTTTATTGGCGATGAAAGCCTTTTCAAGTCAGACCTATATGCCATTGATTAAGCAATATTTATCTGGCGTGAGTGTCTCATCATATAATGAAGCAAGACTGGCCCATGAGTCGGGCGCCCATCCCATTCATTGTTATTCACCGGCTTTTGAACAAGGTCAGTTTCAAGCTTTATTAGAAATGGTAAGTAGCATTACCTTTAATTCAGTCGGACAATGGGCGCACTATAAGGCGCAGGTCAATCAATATCCAGCCCATATATCTTGTGGTTTAAGAATCAACCCCGAACATGAAGAAGTCAAAAACCCCTTGTATAATCCTTGTGGACCCAGATCTAGATTTGGGGTGACGATTAATCAAGTTCAAAAAAGTGATTTTAAGGACCTTGATGGCATTTTATGTCATAACCTATGTGGACACAGTAGCCATGAGCTTGAGCGAACAATCATGAGTATTGAAACTAAATTTGGTGAATATCTATCTCAATTAAAGTGGATTAATTTGGGCGGCGGTCATATGTTAACCCGTGATGATTATAATCGGACTCATTTAGGACAATTGGCTGATTATTTAAGTGATAAATATGAGCTTGATGTGTATATAGAGCCCGGAGAGGCCATTGTTTATGAAGCGGGGTATTTGGTCTGCCAAGTGTTAGATATTATCGATAATGGAGGCCTTATCGCCATTGTAAACGTTTCAGCAAGCGCACATATGCCTGATGTGATAGAAATGCCATACCGACCCCATATTTTAGGTAGTAAAAGTGCCGGGAAAACCCCATACACGTATCAAATTGGAGGAAATACCTGCCTATCAGGCGATATAATGGGCGAATATGCATTTGAGTCGCCATTACAAATAGGTCAACCCTTAATTTTTACGGATATGGCCCAATATACGATGGTCAAAAATACGACATTTAATGGGGTGTCTTTACCTGATATTGCTCAATTAGATTCCCACGGCAATATCTCCCCTATTCAGGCGTTTGGCTATGAATCATTTGTTTCTAGATTACCGTAGAAGAATGGCTAAGGGACAAGCAAAAAGTTAGAATCAGGTCGAATATACCAATCAGCTTTTTCAGTGCCGCCGCTTTCCGCCCAAGTGGCAAAATCGATATACACTTTGGTGACATCCACTTCTTCAGCAGGCATTTGATATCTTGAGTCAGCGGTATGTATGCCCCAAGGGTGACCTAAATTGGTTTTGTAAAGACTAGTGGGTGTTTGGGGGTCAGCAGCATCGTTTTGGGTGCCAAAAAGACCCAGATTACTCCATGTGCTAGCTTTAACCCCTGGTCAGTGAATTTCAATGCTTCGGTTCCGGTTTTGAAAGATAAATAACTCTCAAGGCGGAATACCCCACAAGTCCTGAGACACTGGCTCATGAAGCTGAATACTAACATTAGCGGTCCCAATTAGGGCTTGATGCAGTTGTAAGTGATCTTTTGTTAAGCTAATAACGGGCCTTTTCTTACAAGCAAGATCCACATCGCAAGTTACCCCCCTCTTTATCAAGCTCAATTTCAGGTGGGTCAAGTGTAATATTTTGGTTCAAAAGCAGTGCATATAAAGAGCGTATTTGCAGTAAAAAGCCCTGAATACTAGGTGGCTGTCACCCTAGTATTCAGGGCCAATATCAACGAGTGATACTTAGTGTCCTTTTTTTCTTAATAGTGAACTTTTAGGTCGCTTAAACCAATCGGCTTTTTCAACACCACCGCTTTTTGCCCAATCTGAGAAGTCTTCATATACTTTGGTAACATCAACCCCTTCACTAGGAAGTTTATAGGGCGAGTCTGCGGTATGAATGGCCCAAGGGTGCTTTCCAGATTTGGTTTTAAATAAGCTGTCTGCCCGGTTTGCAGGATCAACGTCTTGGTCCACAGGGTAGAGACTCATCTTCGCCCAGGTTGTTGGACGTACGCCTGGCATATGAATTTCAATAGTTCGGTTTCGATTTTGCCAGATAAAGATATCCCAGGGAGGAGACCCTAGAGCAGATTGGGTAACTGGAGTGTCAAATCGAATATCAAGAATTAAGGTGCCAACAATTTCTTCCAGAGACATTAAGTGATTCTCTGATATGGTAATCACTGGTCCTGATTGACACAGAATAGTATCGCCACAAGTGACCCCGGATTTATCTAGGTTAATTTCAGGAGCAGGGACCTGGATGCCACTTGAACTTATCAAGGAAACACTCACATTATCGCCCACTAAATGACTAGCGACTGCAGCCGGAAGGCGTAAGCCAATCCCATTCGAGTAAGACGCTAATGCCCGAATTTTAAATATCCCTTGGATCCCAACGATTTGATTACTTGGATTAGAAATTCGATTGAAGCTATAATCCACCACCACATCATTAAAGTCATAATCACCAGTAACTGGCCATAAATCTTCAAAGGCAATGGAGCCATACGTAACGCTTATGCCATTTAATGCAGGTGTATAGTTACTAAAGGCCAATGCCGAGTCACTAGGAAAGTCATCCCATTTATTAGGCACCCCATCGCTATCAGCATCTTCTAATAGAATTTCAAGAGTAATAAGATCGGATATATTGCCCTGATCATCTATTGCTTCATAGGTAATAATATCCTTGCTAAGGTCAGAGCCATCTGTTGGCATACTGGCATTAGCATTCGGCGTGTAAGTAAGGATCCCTGAACTAAGACTAGCCGATCCAAAGATAGGACTGGATTTTAGTGAAATACTAATCGTGTCCCCGTCAGGATCAGTTACATTATCAACGAGAGAGATCGTGACCGCGTTATTATTAAGCAATAAATGCGAATGCGTGCTTAGCGTTGCGACCGGCGCCACATTAGGCGCAGGTGCGGGCGCTGCGCCACCACCAGCGACAGAAGAGCCCCCACTACCTAAAATTTTAGCAGTCGTTAGGGTCCGGCCTCCAAATGGAACGGCCTGTCCTGAAAAGCTAGTCCGAGAGGCTGTTAGGTCAAATTCAGAGATCCAATGATCGAAGCTGGATCGATAGAGAATATAAAGTTTTTCATCAGATGCTTGCATATCAAGAACGTATGAGTTCCCTTTACTAGTAAATTTAGACGGGTAATTACTTTGCGTTGCGAAATTAAAAACCCTCTGATCAGCTTCCGGTAAAGATGTATCGATTACTTTAATTGTTTTGTTATCTTGGTCATAGAAATAATGGTGCCCTTGAGATATTGCCATTGCTCTAACTCGACCAAATCTACCATCTGCTATAGCGGTATCATTGGAGCTAGATCCCTTCGAACTACGTCCTGTATATTCATCGAAATCGATAAAGCTACCATCCGTATCAGAGGTAAACTTATACACGCCATAAAAACCATCATCTGCACTCACATAAACGGTACTACCATCACTGACAATACCATTAAAACGCTCATCTTTATAATAATGACTTGACTGATGCATGGCTGCAAAGTTTGAACTTATGGGAGTGTGTTGGATGGTATTGGCAGATCTAGCCGGCCCATAAATGCCCATGCCATCTTCGTTCACTTGTTTCATCATTACAAAGTTAACAATTCCACCCTCTTCAGGTAGTAAACATTGCTTCGTAATCAGGTCATTTCCGTTAAGATCTGTAATGACTCTTCGAAATGGGTAATTGACCGCCTCATGCTCATAATAAACTTGGTCATGTGATAAGGGGGCCGCTACGGAGTTACATTGGTCTTTATTATATGAGTAACTAGAGACACGAAAATAGTCACCGATTTCAATTTTTTTCCATAAATGGCTTTGAACAACATCATTATTATCTAATGGCGCATTTGAGTTATCTCCTGCGGCAGGAATAATAGCACCCGAGATATTTTGGTATGAGCTATATTGAAGTGGACAGCTCTCACACTTATAGTATTTGGTTTGATTAGGGAGGACATCTTCGTTGTTATTATACTGCTTGAGTGATGAACTCTTATGGCCCGATTCATCATAAAAGATATCCAAATAGTCTATACTAGAATGAAATAAAGGTGATACATCAAAATATTTAACTTTATCATCTTCATAGTTCGTAGTGTAAATATAAGCGCTATCGGTATGGACCACCACCGCCATATCTTTAATGTCTTTTCGCCAGCCAGTCATGGCATGAATGGCTGTAAAGGCTTTATATCCACCTGCTGGAATCTTAGTTAAATCAATATAACCCAACTCTTCATATTCAGTTGCATTGTTATAGAAAAATAAATAGTCACCTTCAATAACAAGATGTTCAGGTGCAAATCCTTTAAGGGGGTATTCACCAGCAGAGGCCCTGATATAGTCTAAGACAATTTCTCTAGTCCCATCCGGTTGAAATCTAAAGATTTTATATTTATTATCAGTATCTCTACCTGCTGTATATAACAGACCATCGGCATCAATTGCAAATCCAAATTCAAAGGAATGTACCATGGTGACGCCAAGATCGGATAATTCAGCATCATTAATAGGTAATTGGTAATCTTGAACCGCATGAGACTGCGAACCTCCAATGAGCCCTAGTAATAATATCCCAGTAAAAAGACCCTTCTTAAATTGATCGAATTTATGTCCCGCACTAAAATAGGTCCGTATTAATTGAAATATATTAGTAATCAAGCGAATTCCCCCTTTTTTTATCCTCTTTGATTAGTTTACTTACTTTGTATTATTCCCACTTTTTAGAGAAAATAAACATTGAAATATTCTGTTTTATCACAGAGGTCTATTTTATGGACGAATAAGTATATGATAAGGAAAGGGGTTGCTTATCCTTCGTTATGAGTGCTAAATGAGATAGAGACTACTCGTGGTACTTTTTTAAGTAGCAGGCGCCTCAATATGATTAATCGAGTATGTAAACACTGATTCATCAATATCACAAATAGTAGTTAAGATTCGAGCAGCAACTAAGTAGGGATCTGAATTGGCGCCAGGCCGACGATCTTCAAGGTACCCATGTCCTTTTTGGTCCACAGCCAATGGAATTCGAATGGATGCGCCACGATTGGAGACCCCATATTTAAAGTCCGTGATATGACAGGTTTCATGATCGCCAGTAAGTCGCTCATGAAGTCGGTTTCCATAAATTAAAATATGCTCAGTATGTCGTTTGCTAAGTCGATCAATAACGGTATCAATGGTGGCTTTTCCTGTGCTTGGGTCTCTCATTTCTTTGGTTGAAAAGTTGGTATGACATCCAGCGCCATTCCAATCCCCTTTGATCGGCTTGTTTTCAAAGTTAGCAGTAATGCCATACTCTTCACCCAATCGATGGAGTAACCAGGCCGCAATCCACATATGATCCGAAACCGTAAGCGGGTCAGCGATTTCATTATCAAATCCTCGGTATCCAATCTGATATTCCCACTGGCCAAGCATGACCTCTGCATTGGTCCCAAAGATCAAGAGTCCTGCCTCGATACAAGCGTCAGTATGGGCCTCTACTAAATCTCTACCATCCACACGTCGAGCCCCTACCCCACAATAGAATGGGCCTTGTGGTTGACGAAATCCGTTTTCAGGCCAACCTAAAGGCGAGTTGGCAGATTCAAATAAGGTGTATTCTTGTTCAAATCCAAATAATGGATCATGATTATTAGCACCGGCATCCAACACTTTTCGTAGTTGTGCTCTTGTATTACTTGGATGAGGGCTATGGTCTTTACTATAGACTTCACATAAAACCAAATAATTGCCTTCGCCTCGAATGGGGTCATGGACAAATCGGACTGGCTTTAAAATACAATCAGAGTCATTACCTTCGGCTTGTTGAGTAGAAGAGCCATCAAAGCCCCACTCTGGAAAATCTTCAATTGAAGGTGTGTCATCAAAGTTAACAATTCGTGTCTTAGATCGTAACTCGTGAGTCGGCTTTACCCCGTCTAACCAAATATACTCTGCCTGTGTAATTGCCATGTCTTTAATCTCCTAAATTAAATAAGTGTATTTTTGGTAAAATTGTAACATAGGCGAGCCTATTTGTTAATACCAAAAAGTAAATATTCATAACGAATGACCACAAATGTAATCTTTACAGGCCCTATTCGCTGGCGACCTCAGAAGTAACAGGATCTAAATAAAGGCGCGTGCCTCGTTGTTGCGCGGCCTTAATTAAGGCCTCAATAACGTCCTCATCATCTATTGTATTGTCTCGTAGGTCCAATATCTTAAGTGGTTTTTGACGGTTTTGTATCAGTCCAAGTAAGTCATCTAGGCTATTATTGCCAATTTGATTGCCTTGTAAAAAAAGAGTTTCAATCGTTGGGTTTTTTTGAATGGCCTGAGTTAAATAAGGAACCCCTTTATCTGTGATTCGATTGTCTGATAATACTAAATGTTGAACCCCCTTATTTTGAGCAATACCAGTGGATAAAACGCGAGCCCCTTCATCATCAATGAGATTATTATTTAAAATAAGCCAACCCACAATATGATTAATACGTAACAAATCAGCTAGCCCTGCGAGTGCAAAGTCAGTTGCAATATTGGGGTTTTGGGTTTGTCTAACTAAGACTTCTAAGCTGCCTGAAATTTTAAAATCGGCTAAGCTGCGACCCTGTCCTAATTTAGTATTGTCTAAAACCAAATGTTGAATGCTTGTGTTGCTCTTCAAGGTCTTAAAAAGGGCCGAAAATGAATGGGGGCCAAGTTGGGCGTTTCTTAGGTAGAGAATTTTTGCAGCCTCATTTGTTTCCAGCTCACGGGTTATCTTAGAGAGCGCTTCCTCATTCGCTTCGATTTGGGCACCCGTATAATCAATCCCAGGTAAGTCGGACGGTGTTTTCGGCGCGTATTCATCACGCTCAGAAGAAGCAAGTGCCAAGTTAGTAAAATTGTCTACTTCTGAAGACAGTGAGTGAAACTCAGATCGTGTTAGAGGGGCAAGTTCAATGGGCTTTTCCGTCTGTGTTCGATCACGACCAGACTCATGTTTAAGTTCATCTGGAACAGACACATTACCTAAAACACGTTTAAAATCACTAGACTGGGTGGAACTGTTAGCCCCTGCTTGGGGTGGTTTAGGCAAATTTGAATGCCCTTGAGTAAATTGAGGGTGACTCTTTGGTACCGTCATGGGAGGTTTCTCCTTCAATCATTTCTAAAATTAAGCGTCTGATTAACTTAAAGGATAGTGTATCAAAAAGCGGGATATTTTATAAGAGGAAACTCAGCCAAGTCTTCACTTTTAATCTCGCCTTCGCTATACTGCATCATCATGATTACACTACAATACAATTTTCGATTTGAAGCTGCCCACCGGTTATGTAAAGACTATCCGGGGATCTGCCGAAATATTCATGGGCATTCCTGGCGGGGAATGATCGAGGTTGCATGCCCAGAATTGGACCAATACGATATGGGGATCGACTTTTCAATTTTAGGTGAATTTGCAAAACAAATTGAATCTGAGTACGACCATTGTCTCATTGTGTATGATCAAGATTTTCCACTGATTCAATTTTGCAAACAAAATCAACAACGCTATGTTGCACTGTCGTCTAACCCCACTAGTGAAGCCATTGTCAAAGATATCTATCAGAAATCATTGGTTTTTTTTAAACAGCGAGACCTTGATATCAAGGTCAGTAAAATTGAAATCGAAGAGACCTGTCAAACCCGCTGTAGCTTTATTCCAGATTAAGACCTATTCGTCTCGATAAAGTGAGAATCGCTGTTCAAGAATACTGGGGTGATCCTGGCTATTCCGATGATTGACAAGTCGAAGTTGTAGATCACAATTAGGGGGAAAGAATCGCAACGGATAAGAAAAGGTGAGCTGGTAACCCGCTTTAGTTGTCGTTTGAGTAAGCAAAGCGTTTGGGTAGGTCTCAAAAATACTATGGACCCACTGCTTGGGCTTATCAGGATGATAGGCAATCCAGAATTGAAAAAGGGGGTCTGCTTGACCGTTCCAAACACTAATATGAAGATGATCTGATTTAAAAAGCTGATGATTATTTAACAGTGTAGGGCTTAGTGGTGATTGGGTGACATTTAGAGTAATCATTAGTGAAGCACCCTTGATTTCAAGGTCACCAGAAAAGCTACTTTGATCTGGCCCACTCCAATAATGAACCCCTTGTCGGATATTTTGAGTGCTTTTGACTGAAAAAGGGGTTCTTGTATCCAATACATTTAAATTAACAGATGGAGATGTATCCATGATCGGCATCACAGATTGAATCCGATCACTATCATGACTTAAATAAGGCGATTCAGAAATCAGGGCGATTGAGGAGGGTAAATCCTGGAATAAAACCCCTTGGATATGTTGCATTGAAGAGTTTAATAAGGCCCCAAGCCCATCAATGGGTATATTGGACGGAACGGACAGTGCCATAACCGGTAATTGATCCTGTAATTGTTGCCATTGTAAAGACCGCTGCGTCATTCGTTTCTCAAGTTGAGTAAGGTCTTGAGGTAATGGCTTGTCTAAATTTAAGGCGAGCCAATCGATATAAGCTGGTCCGGGAAAGGCATCCAAATAATGTTGATTTAAATTAAATGGATAAGGCGTCTCCTGAAGTAAATAGACCCATAACGCATTATGAGCGCCTTCAGAACGAAAGGCATCAATAATATATTGATAAGTGCGTCGATAAAGACTACTTGATTGATGAGATTGCGACCAGGGAAAGCGCGCATGATTAAAGAAGGGCGCCCAGGCAATTAAGAGTGGGTATTCAAATTGTGCCGCCCGTTGCGCCCATTGACGAAGATGATGGTCCCAGTCGCCATTTAAAATTTCAGATAATTCAATGGGCTCGGTATCTTCCCATATCCGAGGCTCCCAAACAATCATGGGTAACTGTTGGTTCTGAATGAGTGTTTGCACTTTATTAGAAGGGAATGGAAAGGACCAATCTAAATGCCAGGCATAAATGGCCCCTTGTTTTTGGCTGTCCGTGATTAAATCTGAAGCCATGCCCTGGTCATTATTTAAATATGTTCCCCAAAGGCTGGGTGGGCGACTTAATATATCAGAAGTTACAAATTGTAAATAAAATCGCTGAGCCATGATACCTGCCAATAAGAGCAGAAGGCTTAACAAGATATATTTAATAAGTTTCACAGGGCTCCTTTATAAGGTCGCTTATGCCATGGGCTTATCGCTCGTTTAGTTCTCTTTCGATTAATAGTAGCCCCGCTTGCGTTTTAACATGGCGTAGTCGTTCAATAATCAGACTAATGCTACTTTCTTCCTCGACTTGTTCAGTGATAAACCATTGTAAAAATATGGCAGACGCATGATCGTTTTCTTGATGAGCTTTATCATACAACTGATGAATGGCTTTTGTCACTTTTTTTTCTTGGGCTAACGCATTCTCAAAGGCTTTAATTGGGCTTGTCCAATCATTTTTAGGTGCCGCAATATCTGTCAATATCACCCGTCCGCCTCTTTCGGTAATATAGTTAAAGATTTTCATCATATGTTCTTGTTCTTCGTTCGCTTGTAAGCGCTGCCATTTGGCGATTCCTGGGAAATTGATATGATCAAAATACGCCGCTAAAGATAAATATAAATAATAGGAATAGGCCTCCATATTCACCTGTTGATTGAGCGCTTTGGTCATTTTTTTGCTTAACATGTGGGTCCTCCTTGAATTTATTGTTATATGATAAAATCGATCATTATGTATCAAAAAATGAATAAAAAGATCACCCATTACATACAACTTTTACTTCCTTGCTATGATAATACCCATCATTTTTGGCTTTTAAACATGGTGATTTTCATTCTGTTGATGGGACTTAATCCAAGCCAAATGATCGCTAAGAGTAACAACGCAAGACCTAGTTTTAATCATTTGCCAAATTATTATCAAGCCACGGGCAAAGTTGGCTATGCATGTACGGTCTATATCGTTGGGGCTAACACCAAACATGTGAGTAATCAAATGATACAAAAGTTAAGAATCCCAATCCAACATAACCCTTATCTTAATCAAGTTAAAGAAATTGAGATTGGTGAACAGGTTAATACCCAAAATTATACCCAGCAGATTAATCAAGCACCCCCCTTGCTGGCTGCCAATCTTAACCACTCTGTTTTCTTAAATGAAAGTAAGACCCCCGTGAAACAACGTTTAAATAAAAACCCGATTCATAGCAAGGGGCTAAGTTTTGAAAACATACAATCCCGCTTACACAGGTGATGAATTTATTACGAAATTTCGCTATATTCAAAAAAGGCGATGACAATAGCGATAATTAAAAGTCTAATCATCACCACAACTTAAGAATACTTGACTTTATACAGGAATTTTTTATTATTAGATATATACGCTTAATACCTTGTAGATCTTAACAGAACTCCCCAACCTATATGGGATTGAAGCAAATAAAGAGTCCGCTATTTCTTTAATAGTGTAAGTAGTGTATGGAAAAAAAAGTTAAGGAGATGAAATATGGGTAACGAAAATCAAAGCAGGTAATAAAACGAACAGGTGAACTGGTACCCTTTGAACGATCAAGAATTGAAGAGGCCATTTCTAAAGCCTTTGATTCTTTAGATATTTCAGACCAAGACGCAATCACCCGTATTGCGGAACAGGTCCAGGAATTGGTTCTGACACGCTTTAAACATGAGCAACGTGTGTCGGTAGAGTCAATTCAGGATATTGTTGAAGACAAAATTATGGCCAATGGGTTTCATCGGGTGGCCAAAAACTTTATTTTATATCGAGAAAAACGCGCTTTACTAAGAAAAGAAAAAACATTGGCATTAATTCGACAAAAGAATTTAAAAGTAAAAGTTAATGAAACTGAAACCGTCATTTTTAACCCGGCACTTATCGAAGAGTGGCTCAGAAAGTTGGCTCCCGATTTAATGCGAATTTCCATCACAGAAATGGTTGAAGCCGTGGTTGGACAAATATATAATAATATTCCCCAAGCTGAAATTAATTTGCTAATTTTAAATGCCGCATGTGATCGAATTGAAAAGCACTATGAATATTCCTATTTAGCAGCCCGGATCACCAATGACCAGTTATATCAGCGCTTATTAAGTGACCATTTGCATACAGATACGTTTACTCAGTCTTATCGAAAGCACTTTAAAGCCTATCTACAAAATGGTGTTGATTGGGAAATCTTGAGCCCTGATTTATTGAATTTTGATTTACAAAAAATGGCCAAGGCCCTTGACCCAAATCGTGACAATTTATTTATGTATTTAGGAACCCAAATTTTAAATGACCGATATTTACTACGAGACCGAACCCCAGAGCGGCAAATTTTTGAATTGCCACAATGGTTTTGGATGAGGGTCGCCATGGGCTTGGCCATTAAAGAGCCAGAAAAAGATCGAGAACGACATGCCATCGATTTTTATACAATCTTATCAAAGATGGATTTGGTTTCATCGACTCCTACCCTATTTAATAGTGGGACTTTACATTCTCAAATGAGTTCTTGCTACTTAAATTTAGCAGAGGATTCGTTAGATGGTATTTTTAAGCTCTATGCCGATAACGCCAAATTAAGTAAATGGGCGGGCGGAATTGGTACCGATTGGTCTTATGTACGAGCGACAGGCTCACGAATTAAAGGGACCAATGGCCTTTCACAAGGTGTAATCCCCTTTATTAAGATTTTTAATGACGTGGCACTGGCGGTAAATCAAGGTGGAAAAAGAAAAGGGGCCATGTGTGGATACATGGAAGTCTGGCACCTGGATATAGAACAGTTTTTAGAGCTCAGAAAAAACACCGGAGATGAGCGACGTCGGACCCATGATATCAATACCGCGGCATGGATTCCTGATTTATTTATGAAAAGGGTGATTAATAATGAAGACTGGACGTTATTTTGTCCAGGGGATGCACCTGAACTTCATGAGTTATCTGGTAAAGCGTTCGAAAAAAAGTATGTGGAGTATGAAAAAAAGAAATTACCACGCGCCAGAACAATGAAAGCCTTAGATCTTTGGCGAAAAATGTTAACCATGCTTTACGAAACAGGCCATCCTTGGGTCACGTTTAAAGATGCATGTAACATCCGAAGCCCGCAAGATCATGTGGGCGTGGTTCATTCATCCAACCTATGCACTGAAATCACCTTAAATACCTCGAAAGATGAAACGGCTGTTTGTAATCTAGCCAGCATAAATCTGGCCCATATGATCAAGGGTAAAAAGCTCGATCATGACAAAATCAAAAAGACCGTTAAAATTGGAATCCGAATGCTTGATAATGTCATTGATAACAACTTTTATCCGACTGTTGAAGCCAAAAACGCCAACTTTAGACACCGTGCAATTGGGTTGGGGCTAATGGGATATCAAGACGCTTTATTCAAATTAGACATCCAATTTGAATCAGACGCAAATGTGACTTTTGCCGATGAGTCGATGGAAGCCATTTCCTATTTTGCAATTTTAGCAAGCTCCGAACTTGCCAAAGAGAGAGGCTCTTATAAAACCTTTAAAAAGAGTAAGTGGGATCGTGGTATTTTTCCATTGGACAGTGTGGATGTTCTAGAAAAAGAACGGGGTGTCAAAATTGAGGTCAACCGAAACACACGTTTAGATTGGGATACCTTAAAAAGCCATGTCAAGTCACATGGCATTCGAAACTCGAATATTATGGCCATTGCACCTACCGCAACCATTGCCAATATATCCGGCGTATACCCTTGTACAGAACCTGTTTTTAGAAATATTTATTGGAAAGAAAACTTGTCTGGTAACTTTGTGGTCATGAACCGATATTTGATTGATGATTTGGAAAAATTAGGTCTTTGGGAGTCTTCAATTATCCAAAAAATCAAATTGGCCAATGGATCTATCTCAGAAATTGACAGTATTCCAGAGTCGATTCGAGATAAGTACAAAGAAACATTTGAGATTGATATGAAGTGGCTCACAGACTGTGCCTCAAATCGAATGAAATGGATTGATCAATCATGTTCAACCAACATTTTCATGAAAACACAGTCAGGAAAAGCCTTAAGCGAGGTTTACTTAGATGCCTGGAGAAAAGGACTTAAAACCACCTATTATTTGCGAACATTAGCAGCCACACAAGTTATTAACACCACTGCACAAGCCGCGATGGATGCCGAGCCGGCGGGTGATACTAATGCACAGCCGCATACACAAGCAGCGCCTGTAATGGCGGGGTCTGCACAAGCATGTTCAATATTAGACCCTGAATGTGAGGCGTGCCAGTAAGATCAAATCAAAGTGAAGCAGTGCTCAAACACTGCTTCACTATTAGTGACGATATCTGGTCATTGCCAGTATAATATAATCTATGACTAACTCGTCTAAAAAGCGTGCTTTTTTTATCATCTTTTTAATTGTTGCAACGGAACTGATTGGGTTTGGCTTAATTATTCCTGTCTTGCCACAGCTTGCCTATCAATTTGAAAGTAGCTACTGGTTAATAGGGTTGCTCATGTCTGCCTATTCTATGGCCCAATTTTTTGCAGCGCCCCTCTTAGGACGATTATCAGACAAGTATGGACGTAAGCCCTTATTAATTGCCAGTAAAATCGGCACCGTTATTGCCTATGTCATCCTAGCCAATGCAAGCACTTATACAATGTTTCTAATATCTCGTTTATTAGACGGCTTTACTGGGGGAAATATTGCCATTGCACGTGCTTATATCAGTGATATTACAACCCCTGAAAATCGACCCAAAGGCATGGCGATGATTGGCTTGGCTTTTGGGACAGGCTTTATTTTAGGCCCTGCCTTAGGCGGGATTTTATATAGACCCGGAACCGGACATATGATGGCGGCACTAGTTGCGGGCTCATTCGCCTTATTGGCCTTAATATTAACAATCATTCTTTTAGAAGAGCCCAAAACCCATCGTCAAGTTTCAAGCAAAAAGGGATTCTTTTCATCCTATAACTATCTATCTGTTCCTGGGATATTATTAGTATGTGGAACGTATTTTATATACATGTGTTGTTTTTCTGGGTTTGAAACCAGCTTTTCAATGTTTACATATTCAATATTTCAATTTACTGAACAACAAAATAGCTATTTATTTTTTTATGCAGGTATTTGCTCTCTATTTGTTCAGGGGTTTTTAGTTCGTAAAGCGCCTAAAAACTTGCCCTTAATGACGATGGTTGGGTTATTAGCTGTCGCGACTGCGTTTGTCGGTATGGCCATGGCGCCCATCTGGCAATGGTTATTGATTTGGATGATGTTTTTCGCAATTGGAATTGGATTGGTTAATACCTACTTACCAAGTATATTAACTTTAGAAACCAATGAAGATAACAAAGGTGAAATATTGGGTTTATATGAAGGCATTGGCAGCTTAAGTCGAATTATTGGCCCCTTATTGGCCTATACACTGGTCGTTCCAATTCCCAGGGTTGGTTACGGGTGTTATGCGGTTGTTCTAGTAGGCACTGCTATAGGCTTATTTTATTTGCTTAACCGTGCCAAAACGGTATCATCTACTTAAAAAATCCAGGGTTATTGAGGATGATAGTTTAATTGAATGAGCCAGTTTTGGTCAAAATCGCCACCCAATTCGATCTTTAAAGATTGGATTTCAATCCCCAATAAACGATAAAGCGCGGTGTAATGACGCGAGTTAATAACATCGTCACGCCATAAGGCTTTAATAGATAATGGCAAGTTAGTGAGTTGCGCTAAGTTCATTCTTAGCCAAAGGGCCCTGGTTGTCTGAGGGGTTTTAAAGTGGACCGAGTCTTGTTGGACGCCTAGCTCATTTCCTAAGAAAAAAAGAACGAGCTCAGTTTGACGCCGCAGATAGGCATGACTAGCCCAATATTGCGTATAAGCGTCATGATCTGTGAGAACAATTCGACTAAAATAAAATTTAAAGGTGCCATTTAGATTTTTAGTTAATGCCCAGGGTTTTTCCAAACCAGCCCCTAAAATAGTCGCACGTTTGAGGCCAGAAACCACCGTTATTGGCTTGGAGTCCCAATCAGAGTTATACGTGGTATAAATATCATCCCCTTCTAATAATGCCGCACCGGTATCTGGGTCATAAAAATAACTGACATCACCAATAATAACTCGCCAATCATTACCAATATGGGCATTAAATTGGATTTCAGATCGATACGGGTCAATGGACATGGCCGCACGGGGTAAGTATTCAAAAGTTTGAATATTATGAAGTAGCTGAGACATCAGTGAGCGATTAGACTGGGGAAATAACTCAGTACTACAGATCAGCATTACAAGGCCGCATATTATCGTCAAATAAGGTCTAAAGAAATGAATCATAATAATATTATAGCTTGAAAACAAGAAATCACTCTATGGATAGATACAATAAACCGTTAAATGAGAGAAAATCTATAGTATAATACAAGCATGAGTTTAGAAGAATCCATATGGAAAACACGGGTGTATATTGGTGATACTGACCAAGGTGGCGTGGTTTATTACGGCAAGTACTTGTATTGGCTGGAAGCGGCTAGAATCGAATATTTAAGGGAACTGGGCGTCTCCTATCAAGACTTACAGACCCAAAAAATCGGGTTAAATGTACTTCACGTAGATATTAAGTATCGCGCCCCACTTCGTTTTGATGATAAAGTGAGTATTATGACTCAGGTACAAAAGGTAAGTAAGGCCAGTTTGATTATGGGCAGTGTCATTAGCAATGACCAACACGAGTGTGCCCAAGCACAGGTTAAATTGGCCTGTATTAACGAATCCACCTGGAAGGTGCAAGCCCTACCAGGTCATCTTTATTCATTATTTAAGAATGAGGAAATAAGGACTTAGTCCCAAATCATCACATCATCAATTCGGGCCCGTTGCGAATGGGCTTGAATGGCATCTCCAGTTCCATAGGCCATAAGAACATCTATTTTTTGTCCTTGAACAAAAGTGAAATCCTGGGCATCTGAAGAATCTAAAGGCAATCGAAATGAAATCGTGGTGGTCGACGCCGTTTCAGAGCCCGATTTTTGAGAGATATTGGCATGAGTATCTTCCGTTTGACTGGTTGGGCCAGTCCCAAAGCGATCAGAAATAGTCACTTCTCCATTACTGACATAGCCAATAATTAAGTTAGCCCCGTTCATCTTTTCAGTGGTAGTCGGTGCAAAGCCAACGCCCACCCATCCGGTAGTGGGGCCGGTCACTTCAATATCAATGGACGTGTCATCCACGATTTTCCATTTCAATGTCATGCTCGGTAGTTTAGACTGAGTCAGTATCGTGTAGCCATCACTTTCAACTGTAGTTGCAGCACTTACATCATCACTTTGTCGGCCACAAGATAGACTGAACAGGCACAGGCTGAGCAATAGGATAGCGAAATTTAGGGGCATTTTAACTCGAGAATTAATTACCATGTCGAACTCCTTTGTTTAAGTAAATCTTGGGTGTCAAAGACTCTTAACATATTAAATCCCAGGTACCAGTCATCTGACGAGGTCCCTAAGGGATGGGCCCTTAAGCCGATTTGGGTAGAATTGGAAATTCCAATAAAAAAGCGATGCCCAAAGGTCTTACATTTCAGACCCAATAGGATCACGCTCTTATCACCGGATTTCTGATGGCTAGGGTAAAATTCACCCGTCAAATGAATCGAGGAATCAACTATCCATTCAAGACCAAACCCAGTCCCCAAAATATCATAATAATAATCATATACGACATTGACGGTGCTTAAGACACGTCGGCCTAGATAGATCTGGGTACCCAGATTCGAAATCACAGAAGAATTACTTGTCGTTGCATCCACTTCAAAAGTAACATATTCACTACTCAAAAAGAGCCCTTCCGTTCGCCAAAATGGCTGGGTATATCGTAGCCCCAGTCCCACTTCCTTGTTCCGACGGATGCGTTGAACCCAAGTATCCAGACGTGGATGTAGCACGTAACGGAGCATCATATGGGTGTTGGCCCCTGAATCTAGGCCCAAAAACGAACTGTTTTCTGAATCGTTAATAGGGCCATAAAAGCGATGTTGAACACCAAGTACCATCATGCCCTTATCCAATGTAGAAGGGCTTTGAAGGCTCATGAGAGTCCCGTCAAAGGCAGTAATGATGGTACTGAAGCTAAGAAAAAAGAGTGAAATTAAAAGACTCAATTTATTCATAGAATGAATCATAGCATAAATCAGAGTTACTATCTATTTTTGGAAAGGAAAGATATAATTAAGATTATGAGAACCCACATAATTACGACCCTCATTTTGGGTTTATTGATAAGTAACAGTCCCCTACAAGCAAGCCGCTTATATGAACCCATTCATGGGGAAAGCGTGATTCAATTTGATATTAAGCATTTGGCACAAGGCGTCATTTCGGGTCGATTTCGCGCTTCTGAAATTCAATTAAGGGGCAACCCACTCAGTGATCCGAATGCCCAGGTCACCTGCACCATTAATGTGAATAGCCTGGATACCAAGAATCGAAGCCGGGACCGGCACCTTAAAAGCAATGATTTTTTTGATCTAAGCCGATATCCGGTGATTACATTTAACAGTGATACGATTGTCCCATCAACATCCGGCTATATCGCCAAGGGCCATTTGGGAATCAAAGGGAATCGCCTGCCACTCAGTATCCCCTTTCAAGTTCAAAAAAACAGTGCAACTCACCTTCATATTACAGCCCAAGTCCCTATTAACCGATTTGAAGCCGGTATTACCACTTATCGTCGATTAATTCAGCCCACTGCTAATATCCAGTTATTACTGGTCTTAAGGGAGGCACCTGCTACGCAATAAGTCCCTTTATAAATAAAAGTCTAAAACCTTGATCCGAAGCTCTGCAGGTAATCGCGCGATACTTTGAAATAACCCAGTAAAGGCCTCATCTGAATCGGGCTGTTTGGATTCAAATTGTGATAAATCGTCATTAAGAAAAAACTTAATCAGGCTAATGGCAAATCGTTGATGATCGACGCGTTCATCAATCGAGGGACGAGCATGAAATTGGGATGAAATAACGCCTATGGCGTCTTTATAGTGACGATGATCCACTGCTACCCAGGTCCGATTGGGGGCCCGAAGGAACGTGAAATCAGAAATCAAAGGCCCTGTCATTGGTTCTAGCAAACAGACCTTGGTTTGAATTGGTATCCGTTGCTCATGACAAATTACATCATATTGCTCCAATTTTTGACAACGAAGCTGCAAATATCGAACGCGCTGGCGTGAATGGTCCACGCCAAGACGATTTGAGAAAGAATCAAAGATATTTGTCACTTCAAATCGTTGCTGAGGCAAAAGCTGAGTCAGGCGGGCCACCGCACAAAATTCACCCATATAGTACAGGGTAATATGAGGTGTATACGCCCCCAATAATTGACGGGCAGGAATCAGCGCGCCTGTGGACCGGCGTCGTAATATATCAGTGGGACTTAAGGGCATAATCGCTGTACAACGATCTGATATACTATTGGCCCGTCTTAATACAGGTGGTGGCGGTGGAGATTCGGGAGCAGGTTCTTCCAGAAGTGGTGCCGTTCGCCATTCGATAAGTTGGCCCACTCTTAAAGATAAGGGGTGAATGGGTCGCTGTTCATCTCCAATTATTTCTTGGCGGCCACGTTGGATCCAAGCGACCGAGCGTTGCATTGTATAGGGGGAACGGCCTATTTTACTTTGTGTTGAGACTTGATGCATACTACGATCACATGCATTCCTAAGGGCTAGATGAAGCGCATGAGTGACAATACGTGTGGCTAAGGGGCGATTAAGGGACTTGGTTATGCTAACTCGTTGACGCATCCTCACTCCTCCTATAATTAATCATAAAAAAGAAATATTAAATCTACATAATAATAACGCTATAGTTAAGTTGATGTTGGATATGGGCTTGATTGAAATGAGCTGCAAAGCAACGCATTGGAAAAAGAGCCTTGCCAATTTGCTCAGACCTTTTTATACTTGTTGTATTGCGTTTGATGTTCCCCTGTAGCTCAGTGGCAGAGCAAGCGGCTGTTAACCGCTGGGTCGTTGGTTCGAATCCGACCGGGGGAGCCAAAAAAAGGCTCAAATTGACCCAAAATTATGCATGATCACGTACTAGATAGCCCTTTAAAAATTGACCTTACGTCAGGAAAGTTATCCCTGAGCATCGAAAATGATACCCAAGCCCAATGGCTAAGCCAAGATCAGCTCTGTCAAATCTATACCGTTTCATTTAAAGACTTACAAGCCGCTATCGCTAAGATCTTTACGGACAATGAATCTCAAAAAGACACATGGATAAGAAAAATTCATATGGTTACCCATGACCAGTCGCCTCCCCAAGCCAAAATTGTGACCCAATATCGATTACCGGTTTTCTTTCTCTTGGCCAATTACCTTGACAGTGAAATGGCCCAGCATATTAAGCGCTGGAGTGCCGAACAGATGGCTCGGGTACTAAGTGTCGGCTATACAATCCATTCAGAGAGCCTTAAATCAAATGATAAAGGCCTTTCGCAGCTAAAACGACAAATAGCGCGCCTGGAATCCAAAGCGCGCTAATATTGCCCATTCTCACTGGATAAGCTATATCACTTAGTCTTTGCGTAAAACCTCTGAAAGAGTGGCAGAGTTTCCGGGTAGTCCAATCAAGTGATCTCCGATCAGACTCGTGGATACGAGTAAGTCATCAACATAGCTGGGGACACTAATGACCGCCAATAATTTACCAGCGTCATCGGTTAAGCCTTTCATTAATAATCGAGTTTCATCATTGCTATCCGAATAGGTAATACTCACAAATGAGCTTCCTACCGGGATTTCACTTGAATCCAGTAAGGTCAAATCCAAAGAAATCTCTTTATCAGTCCGCCACGTAAATGACGACGGGACAATAATATCTTCCATTTGGCTAGGTGAAGATACGGCGCTAGATGACGATTTTTTGGATTTAAGTAAGTTCGAGCAACCCATACTAAACACCATGATACATCCTACTACTAAAACCCCAGTTAATTGTTTTAATACATTTAAGTTATAAATCTTAACCACCCCTTTTTTTTCTTATATTATTGTTCTTATATCAATATACTTCCCATTTTTAACAAAATTTAAACATTGAAATTTTATGTTTTTTTTGAAGACCCTTTAAGCGTATTTAAATCACACATCCGGGCCGGTTCTCCAAGGCCAAGGAAATGGCAGCCAGTACTTCACAATTAGGCCCATCTGAATCAGGGTCCATATACGCATCAGTAGCGTGTTGTAAGAGATCGTAGTCAACAGGGGAACAAGATGAAATACTTAAGTCACTCATGGGGCCTCCTTTAATTAGATACTTTTGGATACACTTGGGGCATTGGGTTTATTTTTAGGGTCTTTTGATAAATAAGTATAAACCTTATGGACATCTTCTAAAAACAATTCGCCACGATGATAATCAGTTTCATATTCGTTATAATCCGTCTCAAAGATAATGGCCAATTTTCGTTCACTAATGGCCGCTTGATCAAGCCCTGATTCAGGGGGTTCAGACTCAGAAGTTTGGGCCACCTCCGTATACTCGTCATCCAGATTATCAGCGTCAAAATCCAGATCATCGGCCAGATCATCAAAGTTATCTTCAAGATCATCAATGGCGTCAGGACGATTTAATTCAAGATCAGGCTCAGCCATAGGATCCCCTCCCCTATTCCTTGTTGTTTACTTATTAACTTCCCAGAATGATAAGAAATTAAACATTTAAATATCTTAATATTATTTTAACATAATCGAAAGAATTTATCAAAAATAAAGACTTCAGTTGTGTATTAAGGTGTTAAGTTAGAAAGTAGGTGAAGAGAGTATAATAGGCGCAAGGGTAGATGCCCGTGTCAATCTTAGTGCAAGGGTCATCGAAGAAGATATTTTTTTTTATTTTAAGGTTTTTTGATCTTTGCCAAACTTAGCCCTTTGATATTGAATAAAGGATGTAAATAGTTGATAGTGAGTGTTAAGTAAGCACTTTTGTTCCTCAGTTAACAGTTGACCATCATCCGGATTCCCAGGAGATTCCTGCCTGACCCAATCAAACCAAGGGTTAGATTCTTCCGGTTTGAAAAATTTCTCTTCCATGGTTTGATACTCCATGAGTTGTTTAGATAAGTTTTTTATGTTTCCAATAGTATTAACCTGCGTACAAAGCTTAAATTCAGATGGGAGTTTAAAGGTATCAATTTTGTTATTAAAAGTAGTTATCATCCCAGATAATCTAGTAACGATAGAGGGACGGGATTCAGGAGAGGGACGGGATTCAGGTATTTTGTAATTGTCGTCATCAATCTTAGATAAATTTTCAGTCAGAATATCACTCACACCGTTCTTAATATTATTGAAATTTTCTGCATAGTCTTTTTTTGCCTTTTCAAAGCTCCCGTCTGATAGTGACACGCTTGTACTAAGAAGAACCCGCTGTTCTTCTAAAAATCTTAAATAGTCTCCCCTGATTTCTGGGAGATGTTCATACAAGGGTGTCGGATTCTTTCTTAATATATCGTACATGTCAACAGCGTGGCCATCATCAAAAGCAAATAAATGCTCAATATTTAATATCTTAGAAAGTAATTTTGGCAGGTGGCTTTCATAGCTAGGATGATAAAACGTTTGTGAATTCGTTGAAGTCGTTAATTCCTTAATCTGATCATTCAAATGGGCTATTAATGGCCCTTGAAATGGGCCGGACATAAAGGGTTGTTTTGCATTTATAATTTCATTCTTTGCACCTTCAGGACATTCAAGGTTCATACCTGTAGGGACTTGGGCCAATGCCACTTTTATTGTATCTATTAAAATTTCATTCTTTTGTTTTTTAGCTTTATTTAGTTGTTCTTGAAGGGTAAAAAGATAGTCAATAAATTCGGGTAGAGGCGAATTGGGGAGCTCCATATATTTTATAAAGTACGCGATCCACTCATCGTCACTCAACTCTTGCTCAACCTCAACATTTAATTGGTCTCTAAGAGACTTGATGGCGCCTCTTAAATTAATTTCAGTGTATTCCTTAGGGCCATTCATTAGCTTAACAAGTGAATCATTGTCCAATTCACTAAATTCAGGTTTAGCTGGCGGTTTTAAATATGATAAGTCTAAGTCCTTTGGAAGACTAATCACTTTATCAATTCGATTTAAGATTTCATTATCATTATCAATGACTGCTTGACAATAAATACCCCCTATAATATTAAATGGGATTTTTATTAATTGCTCATCTAATTGCTCATCGTTTAATAACATAATGGCGTTAGCTAACGCCTGTTGTCGAGACCCTATATCTGCGGTCTCTTCACAAATAAATTTGACTAGCATGTTAAGGGTATCTTCTGGAAAAGTTTCTAAAAATTTATTTAAGATGTCCGAGGAGGATTCAGGAAGTGTGTTCACATATTCTTCACAATAGATCTCAGCTAATAGTTTATTTGATGTGTTAGCGATAAATTCCTTTAAATCTATATCTATTAAATGAGATGCTGGTAGGCTTGGGAGTTGAGTTCGACTTAACACATACTTTCTGAAGGCTTGTTTACGTAAGTCTATATCTGCAGTCTCTTCATTAATACAAAAGACGAGCATGTCAGCTTCTACAGTCTCTCTTCCCGTATATAGCGTTTCCATTTTAAGGTTGTCTTTATCAAAGTTATTTGAAATTATAGGTAATATACTGGATCTAATGTCGGGACTCGGGTTGATATATTCCTCACAATAAATCTCAGCTAATAACTTCTTAGGTGTTTGTTGAATAAATGTCTTTAAATTATCATCTTCACATGAGTCTGAAACATATTTCTTAAATGCCATTTTGCGTAAGACTATATCTACAGTTTCATCCCTTATAAATTGAATTGCCAATTCATGTGTTTTTTTATTAACAGATGTTGAGATGTTCGTAAGAAGCCTCTCCGCATCATTATGATTCAATTCAACGTTCAGCTTGCTTCGATCATTAATAAACACGACACAGTAAAGCTCAGCAACAAGGTTTTGAGGCATCTGGGGCAGTAGCTCTGGATTGTATATGGCCACCTCATAAAGAAGAGGCAGAGTTAATTCATAGTTTTTAAGTTGCTCTTCAATTTTATTTAAAAACATATCAGTCTTAGTAGTAAGTAAACGTTGCTTGGATTCACAAGTATATACATACAATAACATTTCTTTAGGCAACCTTTGAATACTACAGTCAGGTAAGTTCGAGATAATATAAATCATATCTTTAATAGAACGGTCTTTATTAGGTGGGTTTTTGTATAAAAACTCCAAATATTCATTTAAAAGTTCAGGTGTAAGTCCAAAGGAAGTAATAAGATCAGGGTTGCTGATATTCTCAGTAGACACAGTGTAAAGAAGTTTAAAAAAGAAGTCTTTGTCACGAAAACGAAGGGCCTTTTCCAAAACATCTTTACAGAAGTCTGTACTGTGAAAAGTTTTAAGAGAAATTCTAATAAATGTAGATAACTCATTTAAATTAGAATGGGTTATGAAACTATTAAGAGGACCAGCTTCAAGAGGATCATCTTCTTTAATTAATGTAGATAAGCAAAGAATTAAGCTATTCACACAACTACGTAGCCGCTCTAAAGCCAAATAAGACCCAGAATGATTTGTATTTGATGAACTTGGATCTGGTGATAATAGTGGTCCTGCGAGATTTCTCATACCATGAAATACCCAACCTAGCCCATTATGAAACATCCAAACCAGGAACTAGAACATTAGTATCGATAATACACTACTTAAACTTAGGGTGCTCTTGATCATGAAAAAACCGTTGTAGCTGGAGCTCTGTAGCCTTATCTTCATCATCTGAGAGTACTTGATATCCCCGTAAGTAAGCCCACCCGTAGCCACAAACGATGTTAAAAAGAATGGATTACCGCCTATTCGGACCCCGGCCAACATTCACATCCCAAGGGGCCTTGATTAAGCTCAGTGACACAGTCTTTGAGGGCTAAATCTGCCGCTAAACGTTGTGAATGGGTGCCCCCTTCCAGTAAGCGATATCATGACCGATACAACAATTCTCCCATAGCGAATTGTCATCTATGGGTCCATTTGGAAATAAAGAACAAGCATCGGTAATAAAAGGGGTGATGGCATGAACAGGGTTGATTAATAATGAAAAATAAAGGGCCGTCAATAAATTAAGTCGTCCCTTGAATCTGCTTTTATTTTAACCTAAGTGCCTTCCCTTAACGTGATCGAAAGAATAGACCTTTGATCAATCGAGTTGATAAGAACCGTTGTTTTAATGAGGCAAGGTCATGAAAGATCAATAACACACAAGGTACCAAAATTAAGGTCAAGGGAGTCGCTAAGAACAACCCATAGCCCAAAGCCAATCCCATGGGCGCAATAAAGGGGTCAAAGCCGCCCCACCCATAGGCCAACGGAATAACCCCGGCAATGGTACTTAATGACGTTAAGATAATGGCCCTTAATCGGCTGGCCGTGGCAAGGGCCACCACGTCTCGATAGGATCGATCCAGATACTGCTGTTCATATAAATTGACCCGGTGCACCAAAATCAAAGAATCGTTTACAACCACTCCCGTCAATCCCACTGTACCCAACATGGCCATAAAGCCTAGCGGTTCTTGATGAAAAGCAAAGGCGATAATGACCCCGACGATCCCAAAAGGGATGGCCGAGATGACCACCAAGGGCTGGGATAAAGAGTTGAATAGCAAGACCAAAATAAAGTAAATGGCGATCACTGCAATCACAAAAGATTGAAAGAGCTGAATAAAAGATTGGGTCGTTTCTTCAGATTTACCTCCAATCACGAGCTTCATGCCTGGGTAATCCCGAGAAAGATTAAATTGAGATTTTACCTCGGCACTAACGGCGATGGGACTCAGGTCCGGGGTTAAGTTCCCCGTAATCTTGGTGGATCGTTCGCCATCAAAATGGGTCAGGTCCGGGCTGCCTGGCTGTTTTACCAGGCGGCCAATATCTGATAATGGGATCAAACGACCCATATTGTTAGGGATCCAGACATCGGCTAAAAAGGCCTCAGTAGCGATCTCAGATTCTCGAGCAAAAATAAGACGGTAGTTAACATCCTCGTCGTCAAAGCGGACCTTGGTCACAATAATCCCATCGAAAGCAGTTCGAAGGGTCTCGTTTACATCTGCCACATTTAAGCCCAAACGGGCCAGTTTCTCGTAATCCAACTCTAGGTTAAGCTCAGGTCGACCGGGTGTATCTGCCCGTGTCAAATCAAAAACCCCCTCTTTACTTTCCAGGTAGTTGATAATATCAGTCACCAACCGGTTCCGTTGTTCGTTATTACTACCAACCACTTTCATTGATACGGGTTGACCCACTGGTGGGCCACCAGCCTCTACTTTATAGGTGATCTTTTTAAATCCGGTCAGCTCTTCGCTTTGGGTCCTGAGATAGTCCGCAATCTCAGTGGCCTTTCGGTCGCGTTGGTTAAAAGGTGTCAATGCTATAGATAGGACCGCTGTATTCCCACTCTCTTCCAAGTACTCTTGACTTAATTTGACCCCAACTCGGGTGATCACTTGGCCCAGTTCGGTGTCGGGCAATGCCAGGATCTGGGCTTCCACTTCAGCGATGCGACGAGAGGTTTCGGATAGCGGGGTTCCAGGCGCTAATTCCACACTCACCGTAATATCTTCCGCTGAATCTGAGGAAAATAAGGTGAAGCTCATATATTTGCCGGCATAAAACAAGCTAGAAAATAAAATAAAGACAAAAAGACCCACCGTCAGATATCGCCGTCTTAATACAGTGGTCGCAAATCGATAAAACCGGGTCTGGAGTCGGTCCAAAAAGCCGGGTTGAAAATCATCACCCGTTTTTGGCTGGATGCGTTTGAGACTGGGGACCAAATGGGCGGGTAATGCAATGAGTGACTCTACTAAGGAAATGGCCAGAGCGACCACCACTACAACTGGAATAATGGTAATAAACTTACCGACAATACCTGGCATGAAAAACATAGGTGCAAAGGCCACTAAGGTCGTGACAATGGTGGTAATGACCGGTTTAAAGACCTCATGGACGCCTTCAACTGCCGCATCAATACTAGATAGCCCCTCTTCTCGTTTTCGGACAATATTCTCAGTGACAATAATCGCGTCATCGACAATAATCCCAATGACAATAATCATGGCCGACATGGCAATAATATTTAAAGTACGATCCAAGAAAGGTAAAATAAATAATAGCCCCAATATACTCACTGGAATTCCCATGGCCACCCAAAAAGCGGACCTTGGTGATAAAAAGAGTCCGATGACCAATAACACCAAACATAAGCCAATCACCCCATTGGACTTCACAATGTTGAGTCGGTTTTTAACATATTTTGAAAAGTCACTGGCATATACCGTTTCAGTGCCTTGAAGGACCCCATTTTCTTGTTCCTCAGCCAATAACTGTTTAATTTTATCAACAGTACGAATAATATCGGCTTTTTTACTTTTATAAACAATAAACGAAACAGCAGGGATACCGTTCATTCGACACATGTTTTTTTCTTCTTCAAACGTATTCTCGATACTAGCGATATCCGATAAATAAATTAAGTCACCATCATAATTAGATCGGACAATCACTTTGCCAATTTCATCCACTTCTTTGAATTCAGAAACACTAACAATGTTTCGCTCAACTTGATCAGAATAGATCGAGCCTGGCGTGGTCCGAGTGTTACGGGATTGAATCGCCCTGACAATAGAGCGGATCGGTAATTGAAGTTGGGTGAGTTGATCAGGGTTTAAGTTTACTTTAACCTCTCGGTCGCGGTAGCCATACTCATCCACATTGGCAACACCATTTAAGTCCAGTATTTTTTTCTTTAATTGTTTGGCTTTCTCCCGAAGGACAGGGTATGGTAAGTCGGTAAAAAAGCCCACTTCGATCATCGGGATATTTGCAGAGTTAATGGCAATAATTTGGGGGAGTTGGGTCAAGGCCGCTGGAAAATCAGAGATCTGGTTAATGGCGTCTTGGATCTCGTTTTTAACTTCTGTAACATCAGCCACGGAGGTATCAATTTCAACATCAATCGAAGAACGGTTTTCGATAGAAATAGAGGTGAATTTTTTAATCCCGTCCACATTTTTGAGTTGAGATTCAATTTTATTGGTGACCCCTAGCTCCACATCTTCAGGGGAGGCACCCGGGTATGCAGTGGCAATCACCACACGGCCAAATTCCACCCGAGGGAACATATCACGCTGAATCGTAAATGCGGATTTAAGGCCCAGTAACAAAATCATTACGGTTAATAACAGGGCAAAGGTATGTCGCTCGTAAAAATAACGCAGTACAGATTTCATTTATGAGCCTCCTGGCAATGCTAAGGTATGACTAGCCGCCTGATACTGATTATATAATCGATGATATTGGATTTGACTAAGAAGCAAATTTAGCTTGGCTTGTTGTTCAGAATCTTGGGCTTGAATTAAATTAGTTAAAGGAGTTCGACCTTGAAAATAACGGGTCTTTTCTTCTTGAACCGTGTTTTGTGAGGCGCTGATCTGGGCACGCTGAAGTGTAATTAATTTGCTAAGCCAATCAAATTGGACATAAAGAGAATTCAGAATCGCCAGTGCATCTTGGGCCTGGGAGTCCATTTGGGCCTGGGCTTGGGAATGCTTGGCCGTTAATATGCCCATTTCAGCAAGGGTTGATGCCTGTTTGGCTTGTCGATGATAAACCCACTGAACACTAAGTTCAGGAGCTGAAATCCCAAAAGAATCAGACCATTCAGAATCAGCGCCACTTAGCCCTGCGCCTATTTGCATATCCACCTGGGGACGTAATCGCGTCTCAGTGGCCTTACGTTGATGATCCACTTGCTTAAGAACAAGCGCTTGCTGAGCAACGGATGGTAGGTTTGTCAGTTCAATTTGGTCTGGCGATAGAGGCAGCGGGAGAGATTCTAGGTCATAGCTTGGGATATCGGACTCAGATAATTGCTCATTAACATATGTATTAATAAAATGACGTTTTGAATCTAGCAGGGACTCATATTGGTAGTGCTGTTGAATTAATAAGCGAAGGGTGTCTTCTGATCGTATTAAATCCACTTTTTCAACCAAGTGATCATTGAGTCGCTCTTGGATAGCACGTCGTTGTGTTTGGGCGATTTCTAAGCGTCTTTCAGACAATTTAACCTGTTCTGAATATAAGACCCAATCCAAATAATGTTGGATTACTTCTAATAATAGCCCTGTCAATTGGGTCTTGCTTTGTAATTGGACCCAACGCTGTCGCTCTTTGGCCAGCAAAAGAGGAAGCTCAGAGACGCATCGTTCATTTCGAAATAGCGGTTGGGTCAGCTGTAGCTTTACGTCTTGTTGATAATGAATCCCTTTACCCATTTCAAAGCCTAAGTTATTGGCCGGAAAAGATTGATTTAATTGGGTGGAGTTGGCCAAAATGCTTAAGTGTCGACCTGAGTCTAAAAACCGCCGATTCAAAGATAAGTTAAGTCCCAGATTCTGCTGCTTAGATGCCGTAAAGGCATTCATAGATATGGGCTCTGTATAACGGGCATTGGGCTGCAATTGCAGTTCCCATTCACCTGCAGATTGGGCCTTGAGTACTTCATGCTCTTGAATAAATTGATCAAGTTGAATCGCTTTTACTTTAGGGTGCGTCGGGTAAATATCCTTGATATATTCATCCAGACTAACCGCGGCACTAGGGGTTGCAAAAGGCGAGCTTAAAAGCGCAATTAATATGATTACTAAGAATGGGTGGTCTTGAAATTTCATGAGTTTAATAGTCCTATTATCCCTAACTTGAAGCCTATTTGGCAAGGATCAATCTTGCTCAAATTGAATACTAAGAGATACCCATATCTCACAGGTATTAAACATGGGAAAAATAAGTTTATGTTTACTTGTTTGTTTCCAGGTCCATTCCCTGAACCCCAGATTCTATAAATTGGGCCACTTGATCTTCAGTTAATGATTTGGGGCTTTTAACTTGGACGGCATCTTCAATGGGTAATAAAACGCCTTGTTCATTGGCCAAGCCTGACATTAATTGAACCCGATGTTGGAAATCAGCATGAGCAGTTTTGACGGTTTTAACTGAGTCTTGGTTTTCTTTATCACTCTGAACTTGATTTTCGCTGGTATCAAGTTGTCGAGAGCTATCTTTAAGCTGTGTGACCAGGTTCAAACTTAAGCCATTCCGAAAAATAAGTCGATGATGACGCTGGAAAAAAAATGTAAGTGCAGATTCTGCCAAGCCCCTACCATCTCGGGTCTTGATCATAATGCCTTGTTGGTTAATTGGGCTAACCTCATTCACAAAGTCAGCCCCAAATAACGGGTTTTGTCGCATCCATTGAATGGGGTCCTGGGCATGTTTTCCTAGTCCCCCATTACACTTTTTACAAATCAACCAAAGGTTACCCGGGTCATTGTAATACATGGACACTAATTTTTTGCTTGGATAATATTCTTTAGGTGAGTGAAGGGCTTTGATCGTAAAGCAATACCGAAAGTTCGGATCTTGGGTAATGGCCGTGGCAAAGTCCTTATGTTGGTTCATCGTTTCCATAAAGGTCTCAACATCAGCAACTTTACTACTTAACGCCGGTTTTGCTAGGTATTTATATTGGGTTTCAGGTTGATATGAAACCAAAAGACTTCGGCATTTCCGATTCTTAATTAACAAGGCCCCAATCGTATCTTGCTGATTAATCATACGGGTTAATTCCATCAATCTTGTCACAATATCCGAGGATGGTTGAAAGTGATCCACATCCAAGTCCGTCGTAGGAACAAAGTCACCATGAGCCGCACACAAGCCCATGGGGCCCGTATGTCCTTCTCCGATGGTCAGTTTCGCCATTAATGATACCCGAGCACAAGCCGTGCTTTTGGATGGGATTAATCGTGGAAAGGGGTGCTGAGTGGTTCGAATAAAGCCAATTTTTCGTGCCTGATCCCGACTTTTTACAGGGGTCCAACCCCATTTATTAAGGATATTACGAAAGTTTTTAGGTAAGAATCCAATGGGTTTGACAGGACTTAGCCGATAAGTTCCAAAGCGTTCAGCATTTAAAATTGCTGTGGTGCTTCTTACCCCTGATTCAATGTGCATTGCAATTAGTTTATATTGCTGTTTCATACCCCTAAGGGTTGTTATTTTTTGGCCAAGTCAAGGGCTGTTAGGCTCATTCTTAGATAAAGAAACACAGACAACCCCTACATTGATGTTCCTTTAATATAAATAGTCATAAACTTAAGTAAAAGAAAAAACATAAATGTAGAAAGCCCCGGATTTTAGCTAATTAAGGGTCCTTGTCTAACAAATTTGTTTAAAGCGAGCTCATATGTTAAGAAAAGATCAAGGTTAAGTATAATTTAATTAAGGCGTCATTGCAGAAATAATTTGGGTATAGATATCTCGTTGATTTTGCCGATCTTTATCCGTGACAAGATCACGATTATCTAATCGAGTGAGAACATGTAGATCAGAATCATAAGTACTTACAGAAAGTCGATTCCCATGGGAATCACGAAGCCCTTTATATAGTAAGTAGGCTGAAATGGGATCAACCGTTGGGTCTCGTTGGGATTGAAAGATGAACCCAGAAGTGCCCGCAGGTAGAGTAATGCCCCATTCCAGCTGTGAGCGAAGGGTCTCTGCCACTGACTCTAACTGTTTTAATGCCTCTACCGGTCGATAGGTATACCAGTAGGCCCGGTCAGCATCATTGATGCTTTTGCTTTTTTGATCAGATAAAAAATAATGGGCATAGGGAACAAGATATAACATCTTATCTTTGGGTACCACCAATGTATCCACAAAAAATACCGCACGTGGGGCCTGCTGCCATAGAGTCGTTTCAATTGCGTTGGCAATTAATGTTCCGCCCGTAGAGGCGCCTGCTAGTCCAATTTGAGTATAGCCTAGTTCAACCAGACGGTTATATTCTTCCATTATAGGCGCAGCCCAGTCCTGCCAACTTGCTTGTTTAAATGAATCATAAGAGCGTCCATGGGCACCTAATAAGACCAATGAGACCAAGACATTGGCATTGGCTTCGGCGTAGGTTTTGAACTCTTGCCATTCAAAAGTTGATGCCGTAAAGCCATGAACAGCAATAATGACCGGTGTATTTAATATAAGATCACTGGGGGACTCAAATCTTGAGGAAACCAGGTAATTAGGGTCAGAAAGGCTAGGAGCCAAATAATCAGAGCTATCTAGCCAAGAGGGCTGAATATCTGTAGGTGAGTTTCGGGTACAACCCATGAATAGTAACATCAGAATCGACGCAATCATGATCAATCGTTGTTGATTCATAAAAATGGAATCTCCATCCCTAATCGAAAACCAAGGGGCTTTGTAGTACTACTTTGGATGAGGTGATATAGGCCAGTTGTTTCTAAGCGAAGTGGCAATCGAGAAAATCGATATGATATCCCCACGCCTAATGCCAAAATACTAGATTGGGTCTCTAAAAATTGAAATGCTGATAAGGCCTCAAGCTCATATTTGGAGCGACCAATTTCAAGTCGAGTAAATAAAGACGCGTTCTTTTTTTTTAACACCGCCCAATTTACTCCCAATAAAAAGTGGTCAATATTAAGTCCATTTCGAGCCCCTGCCCCGAATCGAGAAGTATGGTAACTGGCATCCAAAGAAAGTCCACGTTTAATCGGGTACGAAAGGGATAACCCCGGTTCCTTATAGAAGTTGAAATCCCATAGCATATTAAATGACAAAGGCCTCGCCAATAGCAAGTGAGACGATATGAATATCCAGTAAAAAATAAAGAAAAGAGTTTTATTCATTTAAGTTCAGTATGACATGGTCACTCATATATCACAATATATTAAAGTAAATTTCTAGACACAAGAAAAAATATTCCATATTGATCTTTTATATAATTGACAAAATTATAGCGGGTCTAATAAAATCAATAACAGCACGTATAATTATTGTGATTTTATTAATAAAAACAAAAAAATGAACACGAAAATCCTTGCATCAACTCAGCCTGTTTTTAAAAAAAGTAAAGAGAATAAAGACGCTGATTCTTTAGATGAAAACTCGCCACTCATCACTGCTGCCCAAAATAGGCGTTGGAAAGAAGTCGAGGACTTACTTCTTGATGATACAACGAACATCGATGATGTTGAATTTTGGAACGACTGGAATATTGCATTTTACGCGTGCCAAGAGTCAACAGAGATATTTAAGACATGTATAAAAAATTTAAACGGGAAAACGGATATTATTTTTAATACCGACTCTCTTGATACGAATTTATTAATGCACGCAGCAAGCATGATAAATACGGACACCACACTTTATTTATTAAAGGATCTAAATCTTTTAAGAAAAATAGACATTTACCATAAAAACAGTCTAGGCTTGAATGCCTTTGATCTGATATGGTGCAATATTGAAGGGGCTACGGGTGAGAATGTAGACTTATATAAAGACTATGAACCAAGAACAAAAAACAATCTAGACAACGATGCGATAAACGCCCTAGGGGTAATGATTATTCTCATTGAATTTGGGTTTACTGACGCAACGAAGCTGCATAAAGATACACCCCAACATATTAAAAAAAAGTTTGAAGACCTAGTACGTTGTATAGGTGTAGCGGTCTAAAGATACTCTAAATATTGCTGAATCCAATGCAAGCTTGCTAAACTATATTTCATTCATATGAGTATTTCTGTCATTATTCCTAATTTTAATGGAAAAGCACTTTTAACCCAATTTCTTGGGGGTAATCTGAATGAATTTAAAAAAAGCGGAGTTACTGAAGTAATCATCGTTGATGATGCAAGCGCCGATGGGTCTGTCTCTTATCTTCAACATCATCACCCCAGTGTCAAGCTGATTATTAATCAAAGTAATCATGGCTTTGGAAAAAGTTGTAATATTGGAATTATGGCAGCAAAGAACCCCATTATTTTATTATTAAATAACGATATGAAATGCCTTGCCTTTGACCCTAAGTTAGTCAGCGATGATTTGGAAAGACCCGATGTTTTTGCAATTTCTGGTCAAATTCTTCGTGATATTGAAAATGAACACGGGCAAGTAAGCCAAATGAACGAAGCCTTAAATATGGGCTTTTTTAAAGGGGGTTGGTTTTCCAGCGAACTAAATGAACAGGTCCTCGATCACACAAACGCAGACAAAAAAACCAATATTTTATGGGCCTGTGGCGGCGCAATGCTAATGAGCAAAGAAAAATTCATCCAATTAAACGGGTTTGACGAGCTATTTTATCCTTTTTATTGTGAAGATCTGGATCTCTCATATCGGGCATGGAAACAAGGCTGGCAATCTATATACTCGCCCCAACTTATCTTTCATCATGCCCATCAAAGTACCATTGGCCATTACTTTTCAAAGGCATTTATTGACCGGACCCATTTACGAAACCAATATATTTTTATGTGGAAAAACATCACAGATCCCACTTGGATATTAAGTCATTTAGGGACCGTATTACTCAAAATACTAACCCTTCAAATTAGAGATATTCGGGCCATACTGACCGCATTAATTCGCTTGCCAGGCATCTTCAAGTATCGATGGCAAAAAATGCCTGATCAAAAAAGTGACCGAGAGATTCTCGCACAGTGGTCACATCTGGTTCCATAGCCCCCCCCTACTCCTATGAATGAATGATGTTATGCCTTCTGAATAGGGGCGGCCAAAGCAGGGTCTAAGCCCATTTCTTGTAACTCATCTCCTGTATATTGATCCGCTAAAATATCTGTAATTAAGGTATCAATAGTCTTGAGCTGGGCCTCATAAGCATCAGATGATCGAGAGTGACGACTTTCTACCAAGTGATACATGTCAAGCAATGTCTTGGCCGTTTGAGAAAAATCTTGTCGGGTCACGACTAGCTCTATAATATTAGCCGCACGACTTAGGTCCTGTTCCGAAATATACATAAGCCCACGTTCGCTTCGTTCAGAAATACATTTTTGCTTCATAGCGTCAATAAACTCAGTGACAGAGTCGGTATCAATGGTCACAAAATCTCCTTGCGAATCACGATATTCAGTTTGATAAGTAATCCCTTGCCAAAGTAAGTTATTACTATGACCCGTGGTGGCATAATCTTCAAAAAAAGCCTGGTCTCCACTAAAGAGCCCTTCCAACCCGATACACCCTTCTTGTTGTTCAGACAACTGGGCTGCCAAATAAAACAAGGACACTTGGGTTGCATTTTGGATGCCTTTGTATGTGGGGGCAGGTCGAGACGGGTTAAGAGTGGATAAGGCATGATTACCTGGCGTGGCCCCACGATATTGGCCAGTCATTAAATTTTGTAATACCAAATTCCATGTACTACTAGGTAAACTTTGGACATAAGGACTGGCGAACCAATTTCGAAGGTCCTGCCATTCTCGGTCTGATAAGTCTACTTTCTCCTGATGTAAATTGGAGATCCACTTGGATGGTGAAACCATTTGAGAAGATAAAGCGTCATAAAGTCGCTTTTTATCTATTTGAGCTTGAATCTTATTGAAGATAGGGAGAAGGGCTGCCCGGTCTTGAAAGGGGTCAGAAACAGATGTCGTAATATCGGGATGACCGGACCAAGCTCGGTGATTACCCAATTCAAAGGCCTCTACTTCTTTTCCAATTCGAACGGCGTCTTGTTGCATGGGTAATTGATCTCGATCTTTACTTGGAATTCGTGTATCCATGCCGCCTTCACTTAAGACTTTATAGGTGCCAGCCTGGCTACTTAAAAATTGTTGGTAAGCCAAAATCGAAGAATCAGAACGCATGTCAGACCGATCTGACATTTGGGTGCGAGTCAACACTTGCTCTTGTACAGACTTAGGTAACTCAGAAAAATGAGAGGAAGGAATGGTCAACGCTCGGGTTAATACCCGCTGGTAATCCCATAATGCCGCATTGACCACACCTGTTCTAGGGTGAGACAACACCTCATCAATATCAGTTAAGAGACCCGGGTCTTCAATAAGAACCGAGTTAATGACGTGTCCTTCTGTACCCATAGACGCGATCAAGCCATCCTGCCAGGCCGTAATGGTTTGAAAGTCTTCACGGTGTCTTAATTTAGGTAAATAAAAGGGAATGCAATCTTGATTTTGTTGACTTAAATGGCCTGAGTTACCTAAAAACAAGGCCATTTCTACCAAAGCAGCCGGCACTAATTTGGGGCGACCTGCATGAGTAATGGCCACAAAAGAGTTTCGCTCAATAGCAGGGACACGCTTCAGTAAAAGGCCGGGGATTTGAGATAAAGTTAAGGAGTCTTTTCCTTCACGATCACAACGCAAGGCTCTTGATAATGCGTCACGGTCATAACGAGCGCCATTCGCAGATAAAGACAGGGTGTAAGCCGATGAATCTTCAATATCTGACATAAAAGCCCCTTTAAAGGGCCCTTGATCAGACATGGCATTTAATCCATGGATTAAAAAGTGGGCTTTTCCAGATTGGCCAGTAGTCACTACATGAGGGGCTAAAAATGCCTTAGGCAAGGGCTCTGGATGCATAATAGCTTCTTTATTGGGTCGATGTTGGATCGCAGGGGCACCCAAAATAACGCGAGATCTCATTTCAGACCAGTTTTGTTGGTTAAAAGCATCTAGATCAGAACGAGAGTACCCGAGTCGGCCATCAAAGTAGTCACTTGCCACTTGGTGGATATGCGATAGGATTCGGGGGGTATAAATATCCATATACTCAGCAGGCTGGCCCATTAAAAAGACGCCTTTTACACTGGTAGGAAGCAAAGAAGATTTAAATAAGTCCTTAGGGATATTGGGATGCGCATGGCGGGGGGTAATGGATGTTGGACTGCCCTTTTGATAGTCTGTTTGAAACCCACGTGATGAACAAATTCGCTGACTTTGTAAACAAGCGGATTGTAGTTGTACAGATCGAGAGGGTCGCTTTAATGCTTGAAACGCCACAGGGGCTTGCTTAAAAAAATTAATAGAATTCATGAGTTCTCCTTTTGTAAATGATCAATACTGGTTGCGGTGGCACGATCTTGCGCTTCAGTTGAGCCTGATAAAATACTGGTGTCTTGGCTACCCATTAATTGATTTAATTCAACTTCTACAGGCACCCCACTCCATGTTTGATGGGAATACAAGGGGTGGTTCCCCTGCTCAAAGGCCTTTCGTGCGGGACGCTGATATTGCTGAACAAAGCCATTAATCCCCTCATCTGCAAATTGGGCAGCCAATTCAGTCATCCCTAAGGTCTTGGCATGCCATTCTGGTAAGGTACATAAATTAAGTTCAACGCCGATCGATTGAAGTTGCCTTTCATAGGACTTAAGTCGATTGGCCACAATACAATTGGCAATATGTCGTTCCGGGCGATAGCTTTTTTGCTTGACTTTATCCATGAGCTTTTCGATTCGATAGTGTTGCAATCCAAAGGGCAGTGCATTGACTTCAGACTTAATATTAGATAAGGCATCCCCCCAAAACTCTGGTCCGCGAGCCAAATCTAAGCCATTACCTAATATTTCCGTTAAAAGATCACGGCTAAATTCAGTATCGCCCAATAAAGAGTCCCCCTGTTTAGAAATAAACGCTTGGATCCGATCACAGGCCAATTCACGGTTAGGATTAGATTGAAAAGAAGGGAAAATGTCCGTCGCAATAAACTCCCCAACTTCTTTCGCTAGGGGTTCGGCATGAACAAAGGTTTGGATATCCCATTCAAATGACGGAGAGTGATTATATAAAAAACGTCCTCTTTTACCAGATACGGCCAATCGCTCATTCACCCCATCCACAAAGGCCTTGGCCATATGCAAGTCACCCGTCGGGGTTTCCATCCAAACAAAAGGCGCCAATCCTTGATCAATGATATGAGCCGATCGGTCAATGGATAGGGAGAGGCCATAAGGGATGCCTGTTTCAGGGTGATTTCCTTGTTTAAGGTATAAGTATTGGCCATCCGCAGAAACCCCTTTGGTCCAATCAATATAGGGGTAGTCAGGATGGTTAATATCTTTAAGATTATCTGAGTATTCAATCCGTTCCGCAGATAATGCATCCGTTCGAGCCACAAATTGGACCCATTGTTGACTGGCTTGCTCAGGACCTAGGGCTTGCTGGGCCGCAAAATTAGCCACTTTAAGGGTATCAAAAAAATCAGGAGAAGACGCCAATTCCTTACCACCCAAATGACCACAGCGTTTACTACGACCTTGATCTTCAATATGAATCACATTAACCCCATTTTGAATGCACCAATTGACACCATCACGAGTCTTTTGAAAATTACGAAACCCTTGTTCTAAGTCTGCTAAAATGACCGTGTCTTCAAATTGAATATCACCATGAGTCAATTTACCTAAGGGCGCAGATGGTGAGGCGGCTTGCCGTTGTAACAAGTGTTGAATTTGGGACGCTTTTCGAATAAAGCCATTAAATTCTGCAGCCAAATTACCCGGCTCTTCAAAGCTCACATGAAGTAAATCCGGACAAGCACCCAAGATTTGGGCCAGACGACGCGAAGACTGGGCATTACCTTGCCAGCCACCTGCATAGGGTCCCACACGACCCTTGCCACCAATAATCACTGAAATGGCACTTAAGCCTGAATCGGTTCCTAAGAAATTATAATGACCAGGTCGACCATCCTCAGACGGTCTGCTCAATGCGTCCTTAAGGACCTCACTACGATGTTGAATCATTTTACTTGGATCTGATTGAGAAAGAGATCCCATTCCGCCACTTAAAGAGTCTAAATCAGCACTAGAGAACTGAATCCCTTTATATCCGAATGAATCGCCTGTTCCTTGAATCGCCGATGGCTCAGAAACGGCCGAAATGGCCCGACGAGAGGCCTGAAATAACGCAGAGCTTGTCGTCTTGACAGGGTTGATAATATGAGGGGATGATACAAGCCCTGAAACAGATCTTAACATAATAATAACTCCTTTTAACTTAAAAGATGGGGGTCACGTAAAGGCGTGACTATCAGCTCAGTTTAGTCAAAAGAAGTCAATCTATAATAACCATGCTATTCAGCGCTTATAAATCGAATATTAAGAACACGTAAAAATCATTATTGCCTAAAATAAGGAGTCATAGTTGTTATAAAAGATACATCTATTAATCACTTGTCTGCATGGGAGTAACCTCCTCTTGAACTAAGCCACCCCCCACCCCACTTTATGCGCTGTAAAAGCAGCTTTAGTTATAGCAATGCTACCTGTGGCGACTTTGCAGTCTCTGACATTAAGCACTGATCTAGGCCACATATTGTTACCAAAATTTGTGCCGCTACCAAGTAAGGATCTGAGTTTGCACCAGGTCGTCGGTCTTCTAAATAGCCATACCCATTTTGAGAAGTAGAAATAGGGATACGAATAGAGGCACCTCGGTCGGATTCACCTGCTCGAAACTCATTAATTGAACAAGTTTCATGATTCCCTGTTAAGCGTTCAGACAAGCCAGCGCCATAAATTTTCACATGGGTTTCATGGGTAGCAGCTAGTTGATTAATAGCACATTCAATTGCTTTCTTACCCGTTTCTGCACGTCGCATCTCTTTTGTAGAAAAATTGGTATGGCAGCCAGCACCATTCCAATCCCCTTTCATAGGTTTATTTTCAAAAGAAACTTTAATATCATAATCTTCACTAAGTCGATGAAGAAGCCAAGTTGCAAACCACATATCATCGGTAGTTTTTAATGCATCCGCAGGTTCATCAAAACCACGGTATCCAATTTGGAATTCCCATTGTCCTAACATCACTTCCGCATTTGTCCCATAAATCAAAAGACCTGCCTTCATACAAGCCTGTAAATGTTCTTCAACCAATTGACGACCATCCACAGCACCAGCACCAACACCACAATAATAAGGCCCTTGAGGAGCTGGATATCCAGCGTCTGGCCATCCCACAGGATTGCCTTCTAAATCAAAAAGAGTGAATTCTTGTTCAAACCCAAAATATGCATCTTGGGTATGAGCTCCGGCTTCTAATACGCGCCTTAATGCTGCACGAGTATTTGTTGGATGGGCATTTCCATTTCGATCAAAAACCTCACACATGACTAAAAATGAACCGTCATCACGTATAGGGTCGAGCACAAAATTCACGGGCTTTAAAATACAATCTGAATTATCGCCAGTAGCTTGGTTGGTTGAAGAACCATCAAACCCCCACTCTGGAAACAGATCAATTGAAGTTTGAGATTGAGGGGCTTCAACAACCCTTGATTTTGATCGAATCTGGGCGGTAGGCATTGTTCCATCTATCCAGATATACTCAGCAACAATTAAAGTCATTATAAAAGTCCTTATATTTTTTAGGCCCATTATGAATTAATGCAATTAGTATGTCAATAAAAGTTATAGCCTACATAAAGTGCCCATACACATATTTAGCTAAAATAAATCGGTGATAAGGTAATCAATAATGTTTAATCTATGTACAAAGTGGGCATATAAGACATATGAAGAAAAGACAGTGAGAAAAGCATGAAATCACAAAAAAAAGAACCCAATTATCCAGGCCGGTACTGGCATGAAATTGACGAAGATATGATCCAATGCGATCTATGTCCCCGCTTTTGCCGTCTACGAGAAGGCAAACGGGGCTTTTGTTTTGTCAGACAAAATCAAAACCATCAAATGATATTAACAACCTATGGCCGTAGTAGCGGCTTTTGTATCGACCCGATTGAAAAGAAACCCTTGAATCACTTTTATCCCGGGACCAGTGTCTTATCATTCGGAACAGCGGGTTGCAATTTAGGCTGCCGCTTTTGTCAAAACTGGGACATTAGTAAAGCCCAAGAAATGGATCGCTTACAAGACGAGGCCAGCCCCGAAAAAATCGCATTAACCGCCAAACATTTGGGGTGCCATTCAGTAGCCTTCACCTATAATGACCCCGTTATCTTTACTGAGTATGCGATTGATATTGCCAAGGAGTGTCAAAAACAAGATATCAAAACCGTGGCAGTCACCGCTGGATATATTACGCCGGAGGCAAGGAAAGACTTTTACTCCGTCATAGATGGCGCCAATATTGATCTAAAAGCCTATTGCAATACCTTCTATAAGACCCTTTGTTTTGCCAATCTAGAGCCTGTACTAGAAACATTACGTTATTTATATCATGAAACCCAAGTTTGGTTTGAAATCACCACCCTTTTAATCCCCGGTGAAAATGATAGCAGCACTGAAATTCACATGCTTTCAGAATGGATTAAATTAAATTTAGGCCCTGAAGTCCCCCTACACTTCACTGCATTTCACCCCGATTTTAAGATGATGGACAAAGAACATACCCCCGCAGAGACCTTGATTCAGGCCAGAGACATTGCCTTAGCTGCTGGATTACACTATGTCTATACCGGAAATATTCATCACCCAAGCACGGGAAGTACCTATTGCCCCAATTGCCAAAAATGTATTATTGAACGTGATTGGCATGCGCTAGGTGAGTATCATATCAATGACCAAAGATGTGCCTTTTGTGAGCATCCTATTTCAGGACATTTCAATCCAGAACCCGGCACCTGGGGGCGTCGCCGATTACCTGTTAGACTTGCCGATATGTAAATGACTTGAAAAATAAGAAATTTCCCGTTACTATCACTTACGGAGAGTTGGCAGAGTGGTCGAATGCGGCGGTCTTGAAAACCGTTGTACCGCAAGGTACCAGGGGTTCGAATCCCTTACTCTCCGCCATAGACCCTTAAAGGGTTATTTTTTCGATTCAGACATGGTAGTTCCATTAGATTCTTTTTTACAATATGGCGACCCCCTCAGCACTTCAATATTTAAAGAATATGACGCCAACGCCCATCTGCACATCCCAATGGACTCACAAGGATAAAAGATGAAATTAGTCATTATCGAAGACCTGCAATCATACTTAGCCTCATGCGACGTTATTGATTGTCGGCACCCAAAAATCAAAAAAAAGGCACTTAGTTTAACAAAGCAATGTCAAACAGAGATCGAAAAAGCCCGCCTATTATTTGAATTTGTTCGAGATGAAATTTCCCACTCCTTTGATACGCAACACCTCAATCGAACCTGGAAAGCCTCAGATGTCTTAATCCAAGGCCATGGTATTTGCTTTGCAAAATCCCATTTATTAGCTGCCCTACTCAGGTCCATTGAAATACCCGCTGGATTTTGCTATCAAAGGTTAAGAGTTAATAAAAATGATCCTACATCTATATTAATATTACATGGGCTAAATGCTGTTTTTTTGCCTACTAATAATCAATGGATTCGATTAGATGCCAGAGGTAACAAAGCAGGAATATTGGCTAAATTTAGTCTTAAAATAGAGCAGCTCGCATTTCCAATTCAAGAAGAACTTGGAGAAAAAGATCATCCATATGTATTTTCAAAACCGGATCCGTCTGTAATAAGCTGCCTATCAGATCAGGAATGTTGGAATTGGAACCTAAAACATTCACAATTACCTATGGATCTATCAAATAACCCATAAACTTCTATTGAACTATTTTAAATCTATATTTTATACGCTAATAAAGAATCCACAATCTTATTCACAATCAAAGTATCGAAATAAAATAAATAAAATTATTGTTCAATGAGCATAACCATGGATCAAAATAACCATAATTGAAACTAACATATATTAAAAGAAATATTGCTTATCATTGAGAGACCAGCAAGTATAAATTTATAATCAAATAAAAACCTGCATCTATTCATTATTTCTAAATTAGTCAATCTAAACTTATAGTTAAATGTACAAACTAAAATAACTTGATAAAAGGCATACTTTCACTATATATCATCGGCTTAAATATAAACTAAGTCACTTTATTATTGAGTCGCCTTATATGGGTCTATTACAAGGATATTGCTATAGCAACTATGTTGTGATAAGTTATAAGCAATAATTAATACTAAGTAATTAGAGTATTGAAAAGGAGTTACAAATGAACAAGCTTCCCGTCACTGTATTATCTGGATTTTTAGGATCTGGTAAAACCACCTTATTGAACCAGGTACTTAATAATAGAGAGAACATGAAAGTCGCCGTTATTGTGAATGATATGTCAGAAATTAATATTGATGCACAATTAATCAAAAATGGAGAAACCAGTTTAAGTCGGACAGAAGAGAAACTGGTAGAAATGTCAAACGGTTGTATTTGTTGTACCTTAAGAGAAGACCTGTTAATTGAAATACAACGTCTAGCAAAGGAAAACCGATTTGATTACTTAGTGATTGAATCAACAGGGATTAGCGAACCATTACCAGTTGCTGAAACATTTACATTTGAAGATGAAAATGGACAGTCCTTATCAGATTTTGCAAGACTAGATACCATGGTCACTGTCGTTGATGCCATTCACTTTTTTGATAATTTAGGGTCAGTAGAGTCGCTTAAAGATCGTGGAGAGTCTTTAGGCGAAGACGACGAAAGAACCATTGTTGATTTATTAGTAGATCAAGTTGAATTTGCAAATGTCATTTTACTCAATAAAAGTCAAGACATCCCCAATGAGGATTTACAGAAAATCAAAGGGGTTATCAAAGCCCTTAATCCGGATGCAAGGTGTATTGAAACAAGTTATTCTAAAGTTGACTTAAAAGACGTCATCAGTACCCAATTATTTGATTTCGAAAAAGCATCACAAGCTGCAGGGTGGCTCAAAGAAATGAGAGGCGAGCATATCCCTGAAACTGAAGAGTATAATATATCAAGTTTAAATTTCAAATCAAAGCAGCCTCTTCATCCACAACGGTTTTTAAACTTTCTAGAATCTGATTTAGATGGTGTCTATCGGATCAAAGGCTACTTTTGGTTAGCGACACGAATGGAATTTGTAGGTCAACTGAGTGTGGCAGGTAAAATGGCAGAGATCTCCCCTGCTGGCAAATGGTGGGCAAGTGTCCCAAAAAATGAATGGGATGTTGAAGACGAGTCTCTCATTGAGTCAATCAAAGAAAATTGGGAAGAGCCCTATGGCGACCGACGACAAGAGCTTGTTTTTATTGGTACAAACATTAAAAAAGATGAGCTTAAAAAACGACTCGATAGCTGTTTGCTTACACAAGAAGAATACCAAGCAGGTCCAAGTATATGGAAACAATATAAGGACCCTATTCATCCGTGGGAAATGGTTGAAGAAGCAAATACAGTTACTGAAGAAGAAATGCATCCCATCTTTAATTAGACTTTAAAAATACAATTAAAGACCAAGATAGTAGTCTTCATTAGGTGAATAAGAGATTAAATAGAGAAGGTTAATCTAAATCTATTTAGCGATTTGCCAATAAAAATCATCGAGGCCATATTGCTGGTATCTTAATTCTTCAGTTAGTTTAAAATGAAGGTAGTAATCCATTTTCTCTAATAATTTCTTCTTTTGATCTTGACTTAAAGTCCTGTAATTTAAAGTATACGTTTGTTTGTTTGCATGCTCTTGAGGCCCATGCCCTTGATGACTATGTCCATGCCCATGATGGCTATGCCCATGCCCTTCATGACGATGTTCATGCCCTTGATGACTATGTCCATGCCCATGCCCTTCATGACGATGTTCATGCCCATGCCCATGCCCTTGATGACTATGTCCATGCCCTTGATCGCAAGTTGGCTCAATCTCTGGTTCAAACCCAATATCTATTAATTTAGCTTTAAGTACAGACTCTGATTCAGCACCGCAACAGCCGCCATGATCACATGAATGTTCATGATCTTGATCAGGCAACCCCGAATCTAAAAGAAGCGCCTGTTCATCAGAAGCTTCTTCAGAATCAGCATCCACATCAGGCGCATCAACTGCTTGCTTAGCATCTTGAATTAATAAATTAATAATCGCAGAGTCAATACCCAACTCACGACAAGCTCTCCATTGCAATTCTTCTGAAGAACAATTTAATGAAACCCCTTTAACTTTTAACAACTTTTCCAAAGTACTTGCTCGAACCCTAGCCAAGTTTTGTTTTGACTTCTCAAAACGATCAAAAGTATTTTGGTGTAACATGTCTTGACCATATACACCAAGCGTTGAAGGCCAGGCTGTGCAAAAGCGATACCAAAAACGCTTACGATAATCAGGATCTACATAAGAATTGAGATTGGCTTTTAAAATCTTTTTCATTTCACTTCTCGATCCAATTTCTTCTAAACAGGATTGAGGGGTAAGATCAAGTCGATTTAAGTTTAAATCACCATTTCTTGGCTTAAATTTAATCGGCCATTTATTATTTGCAATTCCAGAGGCAATTGTTCCATAAAGAAATAGTACAAGACCTAAGTTAAGGGCGCTTGCACCAATAACTCCGACTACAGGTAAAGATAAGAACGTAGTGACAGCCCCCATGGTAAAGACAATAAAATTAAAGGTATTAAATGCAAAAAATAGTCGTTTTCGTGAATTAATATCATTCACTTTACGTTTACCACTATCAATAAGATGCTGTTCAGTAAACACTTTTCCCGACTTAGGCCCACTTCCTGGTACGACACAAATTTGACGATCCCAAACACGATTCAAATCGTAAATATTCCGTAAGGTTTGTGCCGATGAATAAAGTGCAACGACAGGTAACGCAAAAGGTTGGTGAACCACTGAAGAAAGAAGGATTAGTGAAGAGGCAATCCCGGTAAGCTTACCGGGAACATCACGATTAAATTCAGCATCAAATTTCGAGTATTCTAATGTTCGAATATACGCTTGGAGATTATCTAGTTGTTGATGATTTTGCGGTTGTTCTTTAGAAATTTCCTTAATTGTCTTATTGATTTTTTCAATAGCGTCATTAATCGTCTTAATGGTCTCTTTAGCCGCATCCATATTTCGGTAAGCGGCAGTAAGCCCTAATATTGATAATGGCAATACAAAAAGCAAGGACGCCCAATGAGAAGCATCGGTAAAGTCAGCAAAATCTACCAGGGATTCGATACTATTATTAGCATCATTGGCCTTATGAACAGCAACAATTTCATCTAAATCCATGCCAGTCTGGCAACATTTACACCCCTCGGCGTCATCAGCAATCGAAATCTTCAACCCTTTTTCTGTGGATTGTTCCGTCAAACTAGGTGTAAGAATAGGATGAGAGTGATTCCCATGAGATACGCTCCCTATAACAAATGATGAATTAATGGTTGAGGCTATATTTATTTGTTTGATAATCTCTACTGAAGATTCAAAAAATGCTCTAATGGAAGTAGAATAAGAAGACCCTTGCGCTATCTGTCTAACATTTTCTTCATTAAAATTTATATCAACTCCTTGAGACGTATCAAACGCTTGATGTTGTTGATTTTTTGAATCTAAAAAATATTCAAGACAGGACCCAAGCCTCTGGTAATGCAAATGGCCTTGATCATCGCGATATAAAAACCCATCTACAGAACTAATATTCTTATTGGATTTAATATCTGAAGACAGGCAGCCCTCCCCCCAACCAATAAGTCCATGAAATTCGAGTTTTGATTCCGTCTGAAAAAACGCTTTAACTTTT
>PBBE01000014.1 GCA_002716485.1 Actinomycetota bacterium | reverse complement strand
TGCTTTTCTTTTTTTGACTTGGGTTTTTTGATTGATTTGTATTTTATTTACTTGTTATTTGTTTTTTATTTTATTTTTATTAATATATTTTTTTAATATTTACAAGTTTTTTAATTTGTATAATAATGTTTGGAAATTAGTTATAAGGTAGCGATGTGATGGTGGGTATTTTGGATTTATATGAGGGTGGCTCTATGTCTGAACGGTCTGGTGTGTTTTTTGAAATGAGCTTCATTGATCGGTATTTTGCTCAACTGTTAAAAGAGGCTTTTTGTAGGCTTAAAAATGATCGGGGGGTCACTTGATCATGATGGAGGATGTTTGATGGGTGTCGTTAAGATGTTGAGTGTCGGTCAACAAAGAATGGCCGCACAACAAAAATTGAGTCGCTTAAAGAAGCAGTTTGAAGACATTACTTTTCAAGTTCGTAGTCAGGATTTTAATCAGTTTAGGATCAATCAATGGGCCCAAAAAAAACATCGTTGTGGGAGTAAATTTATGGGGCCTTGGTATGGGTATCATCTTCAGCTTGATTTGATTAAAATGCCTTCTTTTAATTATGATTTAAATAACTCAAGTAAGATGATTGAATCAATAGAGTTTTTGAAGAAACTTTTATTTTATCTTGATGATACCCTTAATGTTATCGAGTTAAATCAAAATATTAGACGAGAGGATATTCAAGAGTCTCTTCGCATGCTTGCCATTAACTATCAAGAAAAATTGAGAACTTCCGCACTTGATTTAAATAAGCTATCTCAGCTTGCTGAGAAAGGAGATTTGTTAGTGGATAATAATCTCCTTATTAATCAAATGACGGATGTGTATAAGCAGATTACTAGGGGTCTAGGAAGGGTGTCACCTCATCCTCGCTTATTTCCATCTCATCAAAAGGCGCAATTTTTGACGCATTTGAATACTTGTCTTCAAATTTTGGAACATGGGATCCCAAATTAATCGTTATATTCTTTTTTTTTGAATCCCTTGACAGTTGCTCCTTGATCAAATAAATTAAATATTATGTGTTGTTTTTGACTTTTATTTTTAAATAAAATAAGAGTTAAATGTTAATTTTATGTTAATTAAAAGGGGAGTAGCTATGCAAGCATTGAGTCGGTCAGTAAGTCGTATTGGGTCAGTTTTACCTAGAAGGGATATGGGGGCGATGACGGTGGATGATCAGTTGCGGGGGGTACTTAGAAAGGGGTTTTCTCCTGATACAGTGAACGTTAGTGTTGTGGGGGCAGGCGCGATGGGGTTGTGGGTCGCGAATAAATTTAAAGCGTTTAATCCTAATATAGTGAGTCGATCGGCGTCTCAGTTCAATGTTAATGGTCAGCCCTTGCGCTTGCCGGTATATTCTGGTTTAGATGCCTTGCCTTTTTCTACTCAACATTTTCATGTGCTTCATGTGTGTACCTTGTTACATGAGTTACCTGACTTGGCCAGCCAACTTTCGAGACATGGGTGGGATCGTCCTAATGTGCTTACTGTTTTGGTGGCCAATGGATGGCGACCTGAACAGGCCATGTGTGATGGGGCGCGTAAGGGCCCCTTGGCGCGCTTTATTGCGCGGGTTGGGGTGACCAGTGGCGCTAGTTTTGGGGCGCAGCGGTCGGTGGATATTCGTTTTGAGAAACATAATCAATTGACTTTGGTTCCGGAATCCATGGGTCGGTTTCGGTACTTGCATAAACAAATTGCCGATCAATATGTGGACTATTTAACAAATCAAGGGGTTCAATGTGATTTGATTGATTATGACCAAGCGTCTGACCAGTCCCGTGATAAGGCCATTAATAATGTTCAGAATTTGGTGTGTGTTATTGAAGCGCTTCGGCGCTGGTCTTGTGTAGATGTTGAAACCAATCCCTCTAAATTTGCCTATAATGAGGGCTTGGGATTGGAGTATTCGTTGAAATTGACCCAATTGCTGGTGACTGAGATTTTACGCTTGACCGATCAGGTGTCTAGGGTTGATGGGGCCTTATTATCCCAAAAAGTGGCCATGAGTTTGGCCTATGCGGAAAGTGATCATGTCAGTTCCACCAATCAAGGGTTGGCGTCAAATCGGGTTGTGGAAGATTTGGCCCAACAATGGGTTGATTTGGCTATAAACACAGATCAAGAGGCCCCTGTTTTTCATCAACAGATCTCTGAGTTGATCCAATCTTGGAATCAAGTGGCCTCGTCTAGTACACTTTCAGAGCGCTTGGTGCATTCTGGGGCTGTCTCGGAGTGTTTGTCAGATATTTTTGGTCGGCTTACTCATGAGGGGTCATCAGGAATGACTTCTTGTTAGGGTTGCGCCATATTCCTCATCGGGTATCGGGTTTAAGTGTGGCATCAATGAACATGAGCCAATTAGCTTCAGGTCGCTTACCTGATCGGAATTCTTTATTTGAGCCATTGATTCAAAGGGCCATTGAAAGTGCCCATGGTGCGCAAGTGGCTCACTATGTCAAACCGGTTCATCAGGCTACTTTGGTGAATGGTCAGCTTCTGCCAGGGCCTTTATATGTGATGGCGTTGGGTAAGGCGTCTTTGAGTATGATGAAGGCGGTGGTTTCTCAATTAAATGGACAGATTGAGGCGGGGATTTGTGTCGCTAAACAAGGTGAGATTCTTGAGGATGATCATCAGTTTTTGTTGGATCGAATGGGGGATCGACTCTCAATTTTGGCAGGAAATCATCCGGTTTCAGGCGCTGATTCTCAGCATGCAGGGGATGCTTTAATTAACTTTGCTCGAACTGTTCCGGGGAATGCCAGTGTCTTGGCCTTGGTCTCTGGTGGTGGCTCCGCCTTGGCAGATCATGATCCTTTGATGAGTCATGTTCGTACCGCGGTACTTAATTCAGGAAAAGTTGATATTGACCAGATTAATTTGGTGACCCGTGATATTAGTCGGGTTCATGGGGGCCAGTTGTTGACCTATCTTCCTGAATCTGTGTCAGTGGCGTCATTGTTTATTTCAGATGTGATTGGTGATCACGTTCATGATGTAAGTTCAGGTGTTTTTTCTTTGAGCCCTACCCCTGGTCAGAGTATTCACATGTTACAAGAATTGGGGATTTGGTCAGGTCTGGATCGCTCAGAACAACAGGCTTATCAAGAACGAGTGACGGTGAATGCCAAAGCGCTGAGTCAAATCGACCCTCAACGATTGACAGCTAGGGTGGTAGCATCGTCTCGTGTTAGTGCAAAGGCGGTGGCGAAGGAAGCAGAACGATCAGGGCTTCAAGTGGTCTTGGGGCCAGAAGAAGCCTTACATGGCGAGGCGTCTTTATGTGCGAAACGATTGATTCGGTCTATTCGACAACACCCTCATCATGGGCCGACTTTACATGTTTTTGAAGGGGAGATGCTGGTGAACTTGGGGGCATCGCCTGGTCAAGGAGGGCGTTGCCAAGAAGCGGCCCTTTCGGCGGCTATGGAAGTGGCTGGGGATGCGAGTATCCAAGGGCTCTTTTGGGGTACGGATGGCGGTGATGGCCCGGCCATTCCCGATGCGCCTAGCCCTGCAGGGGCTTATTTTGATGGGACTACTTGCCAACGTGCTCAGCAGCAGGGCTTGTCACCGACATTGGCATTGGCCGGCCATGATAGCTATCCGTTGTTTCGCGATTTGGGAGATTTATGTCTTACAGGGCCCACTGGGACCAATGTCCGAGATATGGCCTTTATATTTCGTGCTTAATTTTTGATTATATTTTTTTGGTTGACATAATTTAAATTATTAAATAAATTGGTGTTTGTATTGATAATGCTAATATTTGTTTAGTATTTTTATTTGATTAATATTTTATTATTAATTATTAAGTTTATATTAATAAAGGGGTAGAATATGGCAATAAAGCAATTGGGAGAAGTAGGACGCGCAACCTTGTTATCTGCGATGAATACAATGTCGGTATTACGGGCTGCAAGTGCTCAAACGCATGAACGATTAAATCGGTTGGAGATTTTGGAGCAGTTTCGGGAGGGGGGCTTTATGGTGCAGGCACCTGCCACTGCAAGTCAGGTCTATCCTTTGCATTTGGGCGGCTTGCCGTTGAGTGATACGGGTCATCACCCTTCGGTATTAACGCGATTTTCGGAATTAAACATTAATGAGGTGTTGTCTCGTTATGAGAACCCTTATTCTGGGGCGTCCTCTTTGGCGTTTCAAGATGCGGTGGTTTCGTTTTTGCCTCAAGTGTATCAGGATACGCAGATACTTCAGCCTGAGATGATTGTGCCATTGACATTAAAAAGTCAGCCCACTTTTTATGCCCAGTTACTGGATGATGATCCCATTATTTTGGTGGAGAAGCCCCAGTTATATACGGCGACCTTTGGTCAGTTTTTGCAACAGCGGCCCAATGCGGAGTATGTGGTCTTTGATGCACTAAGGTCTGGGCCAACTGTTATAGATGAGATGATCCAGTGTGCTACTCAGATTAAAGCAAGCTCGGCTCGGCAGGTGATTTTACATTCTCAGCTTGCTAACCCTTTTTCGTTTGAATATCCTGATTCTAAAATAGACTTGGCCGTGGGGGCATTAATTCAAGGGGTATTGGATGGGGTGTATGAAGAGGACGCCTATTCAGATTGTCGAGTATCAGATCAGAAGGCGGCATCTTTGGTCTTACGTTATATGAGCCAAGCACCCGAACAGGCCGCTTCAAATTCATTAGTATGGCTGGCCAATACCATGAGCAAATCTTTACGAGCGCCGGGCTTGAGAATGGGTTGGTCGGTGGTCCCGTCAGGATCCGCGGCGCTTAAAGACCAGTCCCAAATGACACAGTCAAGTTTACCGACCATGTCTTTAACTATGGGAGCAGAGATACTCTCTCATTCCGATCATTATTTAGCCCAAGTTCCTGAGATTTTTGAACGGGGGAGTCGCTGTGTGAAGGCCTTGATGGACGAAGGCTTGGTCGATGGGAATCAAGCACTGTCTCAAAAAGGTCCCTTTTCATGGATGGATTTATCGCCCATGGCAGACACATTGGCTTTAAGTGGAGAGGGCCTGGTGACCTATTTAAAAGAGGGAGACTTGAACCGATCCGCGTTGTTGTTACATGAGTCTAGCTTTAACAAGGGGTCTTTGTTGCCTTTATTTGAGTGTGAAAGAACCCAGCAGTATCGTGCAGAATGTCATGAGCGTACTTTAAGTGATTCGGCACAGGTTCGAATGGCCTTTGCCTTTCAATCTGATGAAGAGGTGGCTGAGTTTATCCAGTTTATGAAGCAGATGAGGGATCATCGGGATTTAAGAGGTAGTTATGTCATGGCTCATCCTGAGCATGAACAGACTCAGGCGTTTTTGCCTGCTCAGGTGCACCCTGATTGGGGTCGGGCCTAAATAAGTAATTCTGAAGATGCTATAATCATAGTAATGATTGGCCAGTTACGTCGCTTTTTATATCGTGTGATCGTGGAGTCGGATACGCCTAAGGGTAAGGTCTTTGACTTGGTCTTGATGGGCTTTATTTTGGCCAGTGTGATTGTGGTCATGTTGGATAGTATGGCCCCCTTATCTTCCCGATATGCCCGGCAATTTGTTCAATTGGAATGGGGGTTTACCATTGTTTTTAGTATTGAATATCTGCTTCGGCTTTGGGTGGTGAAGCGGCCGTCTGATTATGCGTGTAGTTTTTTTGGGATCATTGATTTGTTGGCCATTTTACCTAGTTATATTAGCTTGTTTTTTCCAGGGGGCCAGTATTTACTAGTGATTCGCTTATTACGAGCGCTTCGCATTTTTCGGATCTTAAAATTGGTCCAGTTTGTGGCCGAGTCTAGGGCCTTATTAGAGAGTTTGAGGAGTAGTTTTCGGAAAGTATTGGTCTTTATTTTTTCGGTAGTGATTTTGGTGATTATTTTAGGGTCGATTATGTACTCTATTGAAGGGGGCGGGAAAGGGTTCACGAGTATCCCTAGAAGTATTTACTGGGCCATTGTGACCTTGACTACGGTGGGATATGGTGATATTTCGCCGTCTACTAATTTGGGTCAGTTTGTAGCGTCAGTGATTATGTTAATGGGCTATGGGATTATCGCGGTTCCGGCGGGTATTGTGACTTCAGAGTTGAACCAGCAGCAGCGTGCTGAACGGTTATCTTGTCCGGACTGTGGGAAGGGGGGGCATGATCGAGATGCCCGATACTGTCAGTTTTGTCGGGCGCCCTTAGGGGCGGCTTCCTGACGGACTTGGAAGTGGCCGGTTTTGAGAAAGTGTCGGGTTTGACGGATCACGTCGGGGTCGTTCATCAGAAAGGAATGGGAAACATGCCGGTGTAGGTGGCCGTGTTGTGGGTCCATTTGGGTAGACTTTACACTTACTTTTCCATCGTCAGGGCCCGGTATTATGGCGGAGAAGAGGGGGTTCCAGCTTTTGCTGCCACTAATAATCCCGATAGGGTATTGGGGTCGGGGTAGTTGGTTGACCCAACTGGCGGGCTCTGGTCCTAGTTGTATAAAGGCCGGGCCCATGAGGGACGAGATCGGCCAAAAGCGACTTAGGAAGGGGACCAGCTCACTTCCTTGGTTGGGAGGGGCAAGCATGACAACTTTTCCTAAATTGGCGAGGGGATATTCATTAAGGTAGGCACGCACAATGATGCCGCCTAAGGAATGGGTCACAAAGTGGACAGGGGTCGGGGGCAAGTCTTGGATGATGGGGTGCAAGATTTTTTTTGCAATTGTGGGGATATCGAGGTGTCGGGACGGATAGGCGACCCGAATACAGGTAAACTCGTCAGAAAGGGCGTTGGCCATGGGAATCATGGAGCGATGGGTACGGCCTAGGCCATGGATTAGGATGACAGTGTCTGCCTGGATGGGCAGTGTGAATAGGAGAATTAAGAGGGGGATTAAGTGACGCATAAAGGGGCCCTTTTAGCAGGATATTGGGGCCTTTATTATAGCAGTTTAAGAGGGATTCGGACACGGGTCATATTCATTGCTTTTTTATAGGAGGGACGTTATAATAATCAAGGTAGAATATTTTCCATCTATTTGGGTAAAGGAGCGGGTGAACATTGCGCCGAGATCAGGGCCTAACAATTTTAGAGATACTGGTATTCTTGGTGGTTGCAGGTATTGTGGCGACCTTAATTGTACCTCGTTTCTTTCAATCTGAGGCCAATAGCGAAGAGGGCTATTATCGGGCTGAAAAGCAGACGGTTCATTCCCAGTTAGAGTTGTTTTATTTTCGATTTAGTCGCTATCCGGAGGCCATGACGGAGCCAGGATGGGGATTAGGTGACGCTGATGGGAACGGGGTGAGCCCGGATTGGCAGGAGTACTGGCCGGATGGGGTTCCGACTCGGAATGTTTATGGTCAGGTATGGAACTATGACCCAGAAGCGGGTCGAATTATTGATTAGAATCTAAGAAACGAAGGAGTTAGGATGAATTTTTTTATTGATACAGCAGATATAGATGAGATTCGAGCAGCCTATGAGATGGGTTTGGTAGATGGCGTGACCACAAACCCGACCTTAATTAAGAAGGCGGGCAAGGACCATGAAAAAACAATTCGAGAAATTTCAGCCTTAGTACCGGGTCCTATTTCAGTGGAGACCTTAAGTGAGACGGCGGAAGGCATGTTAGAAGAGGCCCGAGAATATGTGACTTGGGGCAATAATATTGTGATTAAGATTGTGATGACTGCTGAGGGAATGAAAGCGGTTCGGGCCTTATCAGAGCAAGGGGTTAAGACCAATGTCACGGTAACCTTTTCGCCCTTACAGGCGTTGGTGGCGGCCAAAGCCGGGGCCACGTATATTAGTCCGTTTGTGGGACGCTTGGATGATATCGGTCATGTGGGGATGGATGTGATCTCTCAGATTCGGACGATTTATGACCAATATGACTTTGAGACCCAGATTTTGGTGGCCAGTGTCCGACATTTGACCCATGTTTTAGAGTCGGCCTTGATGGGCGCGGATGTGGTGACGGTTCCTGGTAAGGTGTTGATGCAGATGTTGAATCATCCCTTAACAGATAAGGGCATTGCGACCTTTTTGCAAGATGCCAAGCAGTGGCAAAAGGAGCCAGCCTAGTTCCATTTAATGTTGGTGTAGGTTTATTTGAATTTTTTTTTAAGCAATGAGGGGGATTGCTTGTAGCCTCATTTACACTTGGTGTAAAATGGGTATCATAGATGGGAGTAGATGATGAAACAATATCTGGATTTGGTAGCACATATTTTACAAAATGGAGAGTCTCGGACTGATCGGACGGGGACGGGGACCTTGTCCATTTTTGGGGCGCAGTGTCGATATGACCTTTCCGATGGCTTTCCCTTGGTCACCACTAAAAAAGTCCTCTTTGATAGTGTGCTTCGGGAACTGCTTTGGTTTATTAAGGGGAGTACCAATATTTATGACGGCTTGTCGCCTCATACTAAAATTTGGGACCCATGGGCTGATGAAGACGGGAATTTAGGGCCGGTTTATGGCCATCAGTGGCGCTCTTGGCCACGATATGAGAAAGGGTCGGACGGGAATTATCAGGCCTCTCAGGTGGACCAGTTAGCGGAAGTGATTGATATGATTAAGACCCAACCTGACTCAAGACGCTTGATTGTCTCGGCTTGGAATGTGGCGGATGTCCCTCAGATGGCCTTGCCGCCTTGTCATTTATTGTTCCAGTTTTATGTTTGTCAGGGCCGCTTGGATTGTCAGTTGTATCAGCGCTCTGCCGATGTGGCACTTGGGGTGCCTTTTAATATTGCCAGTTATGCCTTGCTGTTGATGATGGTGGCCCAGGAATGTGGGTTGCGGCCTGGCTATTTTATTCATACGTTTGGGGATGCCCATATCTATTTAAATCATGTGGAAGGCTTAGAGGAGCAGCTGACTCGTCAACCCGGGCCATTACCTGAGGTTCGGATTGCCAAGAAGTCAATATTTGAGTTAGAATTTGAAGACTTCTCCTTACATGAGTATCACTATCAGCCATTTATTAAGTTTCCTATCGCAGTCTAAGTGATGGGGCTTGGGGGGATTGAATAAGATCTATATTGATTTTGGAGGTTCTTGATGAAGAAAATACTTGCAGTAGGTCCTGTTGTTGATATTAAGATGGGGGCTTGGGATTATACAGGGCCTGTTGATAAGGGGGGGAGACCCCATGGATATGGCACGAAGAGTTGTGATACTGAAGGATATGATGGGGGTTGGCACCATGGCCTTCGGCATGGTTTAGGTGAACATTGGACTCGAACAGATTCAGGGTATTGTTCTGTAAAAGGAACGTGGAACTTGGGTCAAATTAAATCGGACGTTGAATATCAAATTTTTATAGGTGATGTTTGTCAATTGACCTATAAAGGGGGCTGGGAAGGTGACCTTTTTGCAGGGCTACCCCATGGGCAAGGACAGATGTGTCGAATACAGGGGGTGAAATATGAGGGTGAATTTGTTCATGGTAAGAAACAAGGGACTGGAGAAATGCTCTATTCTAATGGGACGATTTATAAAGGCTCGTTTCTGAATAACCTCCCTCATGGTAATGGGGTTATTAAAGCTGAGGATGGCCGAAATTTTAGCGGGTTATTTAGTTATGGTAAACCCAATAAAACAGGGGTGCACCCTTCTCGGCCAGAAAGCCCTAGGGGGTGTGAGCTCAGACCTGGGTTTGAAAGTGCATTAAGAGGGTCTTCGGTTTTTAATCAATCAAGGCTTTAAATAGGGCAGTGCTTGGTCAATTTTTTGGGCCAGCTCTTGTTTCGATTGTAGTACTGATAAGATGTCCCAGGTCCCGTCTAGAAATGCGTCCCGATGTTCGTTTGGAATTTGGATTAGGATCGATTCTTCAAAAAAGGAGACCCGTTTAGAGACCAAATTAATATTGAACTGGGTGCTTGGGTTCTTTTGGAGTTGGGCACGGATCTTGGCTAAGGCTTCGTGACTGGCTTGGATGACGGGTATGCCGATGGCTTTACAGTTACCGGCAAAAATTTCGGCAAAGGAATGACCGATCACGGCGTCGAACCCGAATCGTTTGATGGCTTGTGGCGCATGCTCTCGTGAAGAGCCACAGCCAAAGTTATCGTCTACCACTAATATGGTCGCGTTTTTGGCGATGGGGGTATTGAGTGGGTGGCTTAGTGGCTGGTTTTGTTCATTAAAACGAGCGTCATAAAAGAGATATTCACCCATTTTGTCAAAGGTGATCTCTTTGAGGAAGCGGGCCGGGATAATACGATCAGTATCGATATCGTTGCCTTCGATACTAATGGCATGGCCGGAAATCGCAGTGATGATTTGGGGGCTGGCTGGCATTATAAACTCCTCACGTCGGTGACTTGACCGGTGATTGCGGCAGCGGCGGCCATGGCCGGGCTCATGAGTAAGGTTTGGCCACTGGGGCTGCCTTGTCGGCCAATAAAGTTACGGTTACTCGTGGAGGCGCATCGTTCGTTACCATTTAGACGGTCACTATTCATGGCCAAACACATGGAGCAACCAGGCTCTCTCCATTCTGCACCAGATTCTGTGATGATCCGGTGTAAGTCTTCGGCTTCTGCCGCTGCTTTGACGGCTTGGGAGCCGGGGACGACCAAGGCACGGACATTGGAGGCCACTTTTTGGTTTTTAAGGACCTGGGCAGCGATTCGGATATCAGATAGCCGGGAATTGGTACAAGAGCCGATAAAGACCACATCAATGGGCGCGCCTTCAATGGCCTGGCCGGGCTTAAGGTCCATATACGCATAGGCTTCTTCTGCCACTTTTCTTTCGTTCTCGGGAATATGATCTAGGTGGGGTAGGGGGTCTGTGATTTCCACTGATTGGGCAGGGTTAATGCCCCAGGTGACCATAGGTGCCAAGGTATCACCGTTAAACTGGACCGTGTCATCGTAGATCGCGTCGGGCCCAGATGCGATCCGTTGCCATTCTTTAACAGCGGTATCAAAGGCCTCGCCTTTGGGGGCATATTCACGGCCCTTTATATAATCGAATGTGGTCTGGTCAGGGTTCACATATCCGATTCTGGCACCACCTTCGATACTCATATTACATACGGTTAATCTTTCGTCCATACTCATGGCATCAAAGACGTCCCCGCCAAATTCATAGGCATACCCGATCCCGCCATTTACACCGAGTTGTTGGATGATCTTTAGGACCACATCTTTGGCATGAACGCCGTTTTGAAGTGTGCCTTTAAACTCGATTCGACGGACGTTTAGGGGGGTTAGGGCCAAGGTTTGGGTGGCCAATAAGAGCCCCACTTCGGTGGTCCCGATCCCAATTCCAATGGAACCAAAGGCGCCGTGGGTACTGGTATGACTATCGCCACAGGCAATGGTCATGCCCGGTTGGGTTAGGCCTAGTTCAGGGCCAATGACATGGACAATGCCTTGTTTTTGGCTAGCGGAGTTAAAAAAGGTAAGCTGATTTTCTTTGACATTTTGTTCCAACGCCTGGCACATTTTCTCAGCTTGAGGGTCCTGGAAAGGACGCTGGGTCTGTTTTTCGGTGGGAATAATATGGTCCACTGTGGCAAAGGTCCGGTGGGGATAAGCCACCTTAAGACCAGCCTCTTTAAGTTTGGCGAAGGCTTGGGGGGTGGTCACTTCATGAATTAAGTGCATTCCAATAAAGATCTGATCTTGACCATTGGGCAAGGTGCAGACCTTGTGTTGGTTCCAAATATGATTAAATAAGGTGTTTTTGGCCATTTGATTATTTTAGCTTTACTCCTTCTGTTTCGTCAAACTTCCTTGATGCTTTTGCTTGGATATTGTAATATTGGTTGAAAATATTTATGTTATTATATTTAAGATTTTAGTGATATATTTTAAAAATTAATTGAAATTAAGGGGAGATTTCGAAAAAGGAATCGATAATGCAGGGTGTGAATGATCCTAGTTTTAAACGCTTGTTAGAAACGGTACACTTACGGGTGGCGAGGTTGAAGTTGACGCAACGCTTGGTGTTGGCGGTTGAGAGTGCCAAGAAGTTAGTGGCCGATCAACCTGAGAGAAATTTGGGTCAAGAGTTACATCAAAACCCGATCTCGCACCCGGTTATTTTAGAGTTAGGTAAGATTTTAGAAGTCCTTAAAGTGATTAAGTCATCGATTTGTTCCTGTGACCCTTTGTATCAAAAAGTGTTGGATTTTGAAGTGATTATGAATCAATTGGAATGTTCGTATGATAGTGAGCTTTCTCAATCGTCGTTTTTGGATTCAAGAATGAATCCTATAATGAAAAAGGATGGGGTGAGATTTAGTGAGACACTGATGGAGCCGAAGGGACGTGTTACTAAGGTTGATTTAAGGGTTTATGATGCTGAACAGGTGCAGAAGATGGTGGGTGAGGTTCGCTTGTTGATCAATCGCGCTATTAAGGAAAGTAAGGACGGGTGTTTATCTGTGATGTTAATGCGGGTTTTGGAATCTAAAGTGTTGATGTTTGTTTTTGATCAGCAGTTGGATTTAGTCATACGGTCTATTTTAGGTAAAGGGAAATCAAAAAAGAAAAAAAGTACTTTAATAGGGACGTTAAATAAGAAGCAGAATGAAATTCAAAAAATTCAACGGCGTATTGATCGGATGACTAAAAATTTAGACTCATTGTTGACCTCTTTGATCAGTGTTAATGAGTGTCAGAAATTGATTAGTGATATCCAATGTTTTGTGAGCCTGTATTGTGATATGCTGGGTGGTCTTTCTCTAAATGATCCGTCTATTCAAGAGAGTGATTCGAAGTTAATGAGTTGTCGGTATTGGACTTTGGTGGATGTGAATACCTTTGCTTGTCATGTGTGTTTATTTATTTCTTTGGAAGTGTCAATTTTGTTAGATCCTATGGGGATGATTTTAGAGACGAGTTAGGAATTGGGTCGACTCAAGCGTACCATGATCTCTAGGTGGGGGGTATGACTGAACATATCAATGGGTTGGATCTGATCAATGTGGTAACCTGCGCTTACTAAGAAGGCAAGGTCTCGTGCCAAGGTCTTGGCAGAACAGGACATATATCCGATTGTTGCTGGGGCGTGTTGGATTAAGGCCTGAATGAGTGCGGGATGAAGGCCGCTTCTTGGGGGATCAACGAGGATGCTGCTGTTAGGATGCTTGTGTTGGCTCAGATAGCTTTCTGCCGTTTCGCAAACAAATTGGGCGTTAATTTGATGTAGTTGGGCGCTTCTTTTGGCATTTTGGATGGCGGCTGGATGTTGGTCCACGCCAATGACTTGGCCGCCTTTTCGGGCAAAGGCCAAGGTGCTGGTTCCGGTCCCACAATATAAATCTAGCAAACAGCCCTCTCCGTTCCAGTTGATGATCTTGATCCAGGTTTCGTATAAGGTCTCAATTAATTTGGCGTTCCCTTGGTAAAAGGCGGTGGGGGATAAAGGGTGAGTGGTTTCGAATAGGGTTTCTTGGATATGAGGGGTGCCCCATGCTAATGAGAGCTCAGCGGTTAGGACCTGGTCGCTTTGAGGGTCGGCTTGTTTGCATATATATAGACTTTTAAATGCGGGTAGTTGCTTGAGGGCCTTGATCAGTGACTCGGGGACTGGGAATGGGGCAGCGGTGGTTAGAATGACCATTAATTCTTGGTGTTGTGGGGCGTATCGAAGGGTTAGGTAGCGTAGGGTGCCTTGATGGGTCTTTTCATTGAAAATAGGGATGGGGTGTTGTCGGTGCCATTCTTTAAAAATAGGTAGCACTTGGGCCATTTCGTCGTGCATGATGGGGCAGTGAGGCATATCGATGACCCGGTGGCTGCGGCTGGCATAGAGTCCGATTTTGAGTTGGCCATTGTCTTCAGATAGGGCCAGTTGCATTTTGTTTCGATAGCCCCAGGGGTGCTTGGCGGCGATTATGGCTTGGATATCGCTGGCGGTGATATTGATATGCGCTTGGAGGTCTCGTAAGAGTTGTTTGCTTTTGAACTCATGTTGGGCGCTGTTGGACTGGTGTTGGAGTTGGCAGCCGCCACAGGTGCTGGCGATTTTGCATGGGGGGGTGACACGGTGGGGGCTTTTTTGGATGATCTTGATGATTCGGCCATAACTGATTTGGGAGCTGGTTTTAATGACCTTAAATTGGATAATATCGCCGGGGATACTGTTGGGGATATGGATTGGATGGCCTTTTAAACTGGCAATGCCACTTCCGATGGGGCTTTGATCGCTGATATGAGCTTGATAAGAGTGGTTCTTTTTGAGCATGCTCTTAGCCTATCATTGAATGGGGATTTCTTACAGTTAATTTAAAACAATGTGTGTTGGAGTCTGATATATCTAGAGTTCTTGTTTACTTAGGTGTATTAGGGCTATGATAGGAAGTAATACTAGGAGGTGTGTGCAGGTGATTTGGGTAGGATTGGCTGTTGCGGCAGCGGGTCTTCAGTTGGCTCGAAATGCGGTTCAAAAATCCTTAAAATCAGTGATGAATGACTGGGCCGTTACTTGGACACGTTTTGTGTTTGGGTGGCCTTGGGTGGCCTTGGTTTATGGGCTTGGGTTTGGGGCAGACTCTGTCCAGATCCCGGTTCAATTTTGGATATATTGTACCTTGGGTGGGGTGGCTCAAATTGGGGGTACTCGGTGTTTGATGGGCTGTTTTTCAGGGCGACAATTTGCAGTAGGGATCACCTTGACGAAGTTAGAAAGTATACTGACGGCGCTGTTGGCTTTTTTATTGTTTCAGGACCCTTTATCAGGGGTGGGGCTTTCTTTGATTTTGATGGGCATGTTGGGGGTGTTGATGGTCTCGGCGGGTCAGCAGCATGTGTCTTTGGCCCAAGTTTGGGGGGCGATTCGATCCCCAGCGGCGTTGTATGGGATGGCCAGTGGGGTTTGTTTTGCGTTGGCTTCGGCCCTGTTTCGACAGGCCAATTTGGCAGTGGTCTCAGGGGACCCCTTTTTGAGGGGCATTTTTACCTTATTGGTGGTGCTAAGTATTCAGACGTTGATTTTGACGGTAATGTTAGGGGTGTTTTATCCGGCTGAGTTTGGAAAGGTTCGCCGGTATTGGCGTCGTTCTAGTATGGTGGGCATTTTGGGTGTTTCGGCGTCCATGGGATGGTTTATTGCCTTTGGGATGACCAATGCCGCCTATGTTAAAATGGTGGGGCAAGTGGATATGGTGGGCGCACTTTTACTTGGCTACTTTGTGTTTAAGGAGAGGGTCTCTAGAGTCGAGGTTATGGGGATGGTTTTGGTTGTATTGGTGGTGGCCTTGGCGAGTGTTTATTTGTAAGGGGCTAGGGCATTGATCGGAAGGGAGTGCTTATGAGCAAGTTAAAAAAGAAGGGGATGGGTTATGATCAATGGGCGTTGATGATGGGCGCTGTTTTTTCGGGTCTTTCGGTGTTACTGGGGGCATTTGCTGCCCATGCTCTGGCCCATATGGTGACGCCTGATCGGTTGGAAATTTTTGAAACTGGGGGGCCCTATCAGTTTTATCATGGACTGGCTTTATTGGTGTTGGGTATTTATATGACATTGGATGAGGGGGAAGTCAGGTCATGTGTGAGGGTGTTTGGGTGTTGGGTGCTGGGGGTCTGTTTGTTTTCAGGCTCTTTGTATGCTTATGTGATGACAGGGTCTAAATTTTGGGTGAAAATAACGCCTTTGGGTGGGGTGAGTATGATCATAGGTTGGGGGGTACTGGTGTTAGATATTTTAAAGCGACGCAGTTAAGGGTGCTTATTTTCGGTGCTGGGGACTTGTGTTAAGATGATGACATTCATTTTTATATTTTTATTAAGGAGAGGGGTATTATGTTGATACGACTAGGAAAAATGACGTCTTCATTAGCAGGGCCAGTAGGGTCAAATGTGAATTTTCTTCGCTACGTTTCTGGGGTGAGAGATGGGGCTGCTACTGCTTTGAATGAGGTGAGATTAGATCCAAAGAAAGTAGAGTCACTGGTTGGCCAGCGCTTTCCCTCAGAGCGTGCTTTTTTTAGAGCAGTGGCAGAGGGAATAAGCGTTGAAAAGGCCTTAGAAATAGACCCTAAAATATTAAGTGAGACGTATGAAAACTGGTTTGCCCAAAAAAGTCAGGACACTAATAAGTCCTGAATTTCTAAGTACTTATCTGAGGCTTTGGTAATGATATGCTCAGGTAAGCTAGGGGCTGGTGCTTGTTTGTTCCAGTCACTTTGGTCCAAATGGTCTCGGACAATTTGTTTGTCATAGCTGGGTGGCGAGATGCCGGGTTGGTATTCGCTTTTTGCCCAGTACCGGGACGAATCTGGGGTAAGTACCTCGTCAATGAGGATGATTTTACCGTCTAGTAAGCCAAATTCAAATTTGGTGTCGGCCAAAATAATGCCTTTTTCTTCAGCTGTTTTTCGACCATATTCGTAGATTTTCATGCTGATATCCATGAGCTGGTTGGTGAGGGTTTCGCCAATGGCTGTTTTCATTTGATCGATAGAAATATTTTCGTCATGACCGCTGGTGGCCTTGGTAGCGGGGGTAAAAATAGGTTCGGGGAGTGGGTCTGCTAATTGTAGTCCTTCAGGGAGCTGATGGCCACAGACTTTGCCGGTATTTTGGTAATCTTTCCAGCCGGACCCTACCAAATATCCTCGAACCACACATTCGACTTCAATAAGATCGGTTTTTTTCACTAACATGCTTCGCCCTTCTAGTTGCTCGGCATATTCTTGACACTCTTCGGGGAAATCACGGACATTGGTGCTAATGAGATGGTGCTCACAGATATCACCTAACTGGGAGAACCAGAACTCAGAGATTTGGGTCAAGACAGCGGCTTTTTGGGGGATGCCCTCATTTAAGATGACATCGAAGGCCGAGACGCGGTCAGAGGCAACAATTAATAGCTGCTCACCTAAATCAAAGACGCTTCGTACTTTCCCTTCTTTAAATAATTTTAAGTTGGGGCAGTTGATATTGGTTAAGACTTGGGCGGTATGATTGGGGCTACTCATGATGAAAAACTCCTTTTTTAGACAGTGTTATTGGGATTTAGTATACCCTATTTTAGGGCAGTTATGAATAGGGTAGGTGTGAATTTGGGGTTTCTGATATAATAGATAATATTCTTTTTTAATAGTAGATTATTGGAGTAAGTGATGGCATTAGGTGCGGGTACATTGTACTTTTTTGGTGAACTTCAAGGAACAAACCAAAAAAGAACAAAAGAAACAAAAAAAGAAATAGTAGGTTCAGATTCTGCATTAGTTTTAAAACCGGGGGTATCTCGTGGGTCTAATGCTAGATCGGCGTCGTTTTGTGTGATCTCAGGTTCTGCAAAACAATTTTTTCAATTATTGAATGAGAGGCTCAACGGAGATTCTAAGAATACTTTAGTGAGTTCGCAAGGGGTATTACCGTTAAGGCTTCCTAATCCATTGGCCTTTCTGAAGGATGCATCGGAGTCTCCTACTACGGTGGTTGCTGTTAATAACGTGGATGAGCGGTCTTTTGGGAAAGACACTCAGGCACTGGTGGTGTATAGGTCCTCTGATAAGCAGTGTACTTCAGAGTTGCCTGATGATCGCAGTGTAGATGAGCAGTCTTTTGGGAAAGACACTCAGGCACTGGTGGTGTATAGGCCCTCTGATGAGCAGTGTATTTCGGCGTTGCCTGATGATCGCAGTGTAGATGAGCAGTCTTTTGGGAAAGACACTCAGGCACTGGTGGTGTATAGGTCCTCTGATAAGCAGTGTATTTCGGCGTTGCCTGATGATTGCAGTGTGGATGAGCGGTCTTTTGGGAAAGACACTCAGGCACTGGTGGTGTATAGGTCCTCTGATGAGCAGTGTATTTCAGAGTTGCCTGATGATTGTAGCGTAAAGGAGCGGCCTTTTGGGAAAGACACTCCGATAGAAAAGATGGGGCCGGTTAAGCCTGATGCATCATCATCATTACAGTTAGTCTCTGATTTGAAGCATCGATTGAATGAGTCAAGAAACGACTTAATGATCCAGGAATTCAAACAATCAAAGTTATTATCTTCTCTGGCGGATCGACTTAATGACCCAAGAAAAGACCCAAAGATTCAGGAAAAAAATCGGACGACTATTCTCAGATTGCTTGATCAGATTGAGGATGTTAATGTTGATATTGGTCGTGGGGTAGGTTTGTTACATTTGGCCTGTGAAAAGGGTGCGGTGTATTTAGTGGAGGCGCTTTTATCTCTTGGTGCAGATCCTAATGTTAAAGATCAAAATGGTAAAACGCCATTGTATTATGCTGTACTTTATTTTCTTCAACCAGATCCTAAAAGACGTGACCCAATAGATGAAGAGACCGCGATTGAGCTGTCTGGTTGCTTGATTTTTAATGAGGCGTTTAAGCGTGATGAAGCGGCCGATAGGAGCTTGATAGAATTGGCTGAATTTTGTATGAAGAAAGACCTTCGTCGGTTTTTAATAGAGGCATTGGATGTAACTCTTTAAGACTGGATGGGCCTGTTTGAAGGGGGTTATTTTCTTGATTTTCAGAATATTCGATCGCTTTTATGTTGTATCGGATGAGTGATCATGCGTTGATTTTTGTAATGATATCTTTGAGTGTCAATTATTGTATCTTATTTATATCTTTTGATGGATAAATAGACTACAAAATAAGGTCTTTTTTAAGTTGATTTATATCTTAGTGTATAGTGGGGATTTGAATACAAATTGGCGCCTATATCGAATGGCATATGATGGTCATTGTCAATTATATCTTTGGGTGTATTGGTGCTTAACTTGGGGTGTGTTAAAAATAGATTAACCTTGAGTCAATATGGGATGAAATTTTTGGATCAAGGACTATAAAAGAGGAGTGTTAATGATATGGCAATGCTGATGGATGAGCTGTGTTCTAAAACGGCGTTAATGCGTGCATCTGAAGAAGGGTGTTATTTACAAGTGGCGCAATGTCTTCAGGAGGGTGCTGATTATAATATAAAAGATGAGAATGGCATGACTGCGTTAATGTATGCAGCTTCTTATGGTCATGTGTCTTGTTTGGAGTTGTTGATCGAGGCCGGTGCTGAGCTAGATGCCAGGACCCATTATTCTGATACAGCGCTTTTATGGGCGGTATGGCATGGCCATCATGCGTGTGTTCAGGCTTTGTTACGGGCTGGTGCGGATCCGGAGTGCCGGGATGATGAGGGAAAGACGCCCTTGATTCGGGCGGCGGCAGAAGGTCATCAGGGGATTGTTTCTCAGTTATTGGCGGCAGGTGTCGATCCACATGCCCGAGATAATGACCATTATACGGCAAAAATGTGGGCTCAGTCTGTTGGGTATGACGGGTGTGCTCTAAAAGACGTTAGTTCGTTGGTTTGATTGGTCATGGGGGGGTACTTTTTTGTATGATAGTGGTTATGAAGGCCAGGTTTTACTCTGCTTTTTTGTCTCTTTTTTGATTGGGGTGTTACCCATCACTTGACTATGATACGTCTAAGCGGATTGTGTTTTCCAATCAAGTTTATTTTATTTGGGGGATCATGGTGTTCCCATATATATTTATATTTTCTTATTTAGGGTCTCCATTTTTAGGGGGGATGACGGGGATTGTTTTTTTGAATTGTATGCTCTCTCTTTATTTTAATAAAACACAAAAGTATCTTTTATCAAGAGTCCTTTTTTTGATTAGTATTTCGGCGCCTATTTATTTTTATTCGGCTATGTTGGGTCCAGGTGCTGGGATTCAATACGCAGGGTTTGCCATTTTTCCGGCAACGTTTATTTTATTTGATGGCGGGTAAGACCAATAAAGGGATTGCAGAGACCTTGTATATTGAGGAAGGGACCGTTAAGGTCCATTTGAATAGTATTTTTCGAAAGTTAAAGGTTAAAAGTAGGACGGAACTGGTTGCCTCACTTTATCATCAAGTGCCGGCGTAGGGTTTTTAAACTTTAAAACCACGCAAATACGTGGTATTATAATATTGATCAGTTAACAACAGGGATTGCAAGCGATGGGGGGACCGTTTTTTTGGCTATGTTAATGGGCGGATGTTTTTTTTTGCCTTTATTTTCATGGTCCTTGATGATGCAGCCTGAGGTGTATGGCTGGTGATAATGATGAGACGCGTTGGCTTCTTAGGGGATTGTTGTTGCTATTGGGGGGAATGGATATCAATGTGTTGTGAAGGATGAAAGGAGAATAAAGATGATGTTAGCATCAGTATCAGTGAGTCGGTCTAAGTTGTGTCCTTTGTTTTGGATGCGGGTTCCAGCGGGGTTTCCCTCGCCGGCCCAAGACGCTGTTCAGGAGCCTTTGGATTTGAATAGTTATTTAATTGATCATCCGGCGGCCACGTATTTTGTTCGGGTGACGGGAGATTCGATGCAAGGGGCCGGTATTCATGAGGGGGATTTGTTGATTGTGGATCGCTCTATTTCAGTGCGACAAAACCAAATTGTGGTGGCCTCTTTGGATGGCGAATTTATGGTAAAGCGTTTGGTTTGGCATGCCCAGCAGGTGCAGTTGGTTTCAGAGAACCCGAAATATTCGCCCATTAAGGTCCGGTCTTCTGACTTTTCCGTATGGGGAGTAGTCCGACATGTGATTCATGAGGTTTGCTAATGGTTATTTTAGTGGATTGTAATAATTTTTATGTGTCTTGTGAGCGGGTGTTCCAGCCCCGTTTAATGGGGGTGCCAGTGATTGTATTATCGAATAATGATGGCTGTGTGGTGTCTCGCTCGGAGGAGGCCAAAGCGTTGGGGATTAAGATGGGCTCGCCGTTTCATGAGTATGAGTCCTTGTGTCGACATGGGAACGTTCATGTGTGCTCGTCTAATTATGAGCTATATGCGGATATGTCGGCTCGGGTGGTCTCAGTATTACGAAGTATGGCTGCTGAGTTGGAAATTTATTCCATTGATGAGTGTTTTTTATCGGTACCAGGTGGCCAAGATTGGCAGGTGTTGGGTCGGCAGATCCGAGATAAAGTGTTGTCTTGGACGGGTATTCCGGTGAGTGTGGGGGTGGCCCCTAGTAAGACTTTGGCCAAAGTAGCGGTTAATTTTGCCAAGCGATTAGGGGTCAGCGTGTGGTCGGACTATGACTCAGACCGGGTATTAAAGACCATTAAGGTGGCTGCCTTATGGGGGATTGGGACCCGTTTGGCGTCTCAGTTGCGTCGACGGGGGATTCATACGGCCTATGATCTTCAATCTGCGTCTGGGGCTTGGTTGAAGCGTGCGTTTAATGTCAATATTCAGCGGTTGCACTTGGAGTTACATGGGCAGTCGTGTTTGCCATTGGAGCTTATCTCGCCGTCTCGACGGTCCATGGGTCGATCACGGAGCTTTCCTCGTCTGATTCGGGATTTGGATGATTTGGAGGGGGCCTTGGTATCGAATGTGAGTATGTTGGCAGCATCTTTGCGTGATCATCATTTGCAAGCGTCGTGTTTTTCAGTCTTATTAACTGGGGTTTTAGAGACAGAATCTAGAGAGGTGTTGGTATTGCCGGGGAGCCCTTCATTGTCACAGTTACGATCAGCTGGTGCGGCATCGGGCTATATTCAAGATAGGTCGACGCAATATCAGGTTCGGGAGCGTTTTGGTCGTTTTTGGGTCTCTACTAGCAAGGTCCTTCGTTTGCCATACCCCACTCATGTGACCCATGACATTGTGTTGTCCTTACGGCCAGTCTTGAAGGCCTTGTATCGGTCGGGGTATGCTTACCGGAAATCGGGGGTCATGGCCTTGGATTTATCTTCGGTGCAGCAGGTGCCATTATTTGGGGAGTCATCTCAGCGGCCTGCGTGGACACGTTTGATGAGGACTGTGGACCAGATTAATGCTCGTTTTGGGCCTCGAAGTGTGGCCTTGGCCCGTCAGTTTCAGACCCATCGTCCATGGCAGCGGGTGGCCCAGCGCTCCTCGCCTGCTTATACCACGTCTTGGGGCCAGCTATTGCGAATTTGATGGCGGTTATTTGAATGACTTATACGAAACGACCCAAGATACAATGTGATAATTTAATGAAAGGTATCTAATATCGGCTGTTTTTACTAATTAGTATCATATTAATAATTAGAAAAAGTTTAACCCTTTTTACTTTTTATAAACCGATAGTTTATCTTTGACTTTTTTGATATCTTGCTGGGTCAGCCATTTGGGTTTTCCTGGCTCTTTGGAGGCGTTTCTTAGAAGGTAGGAGGGGTGAAACAGGGGCATGATCTCAAGGGGGTTGTCCATGTAAGGGACGGGGGCTTGTATCCATTTTCCTCGGGCTTTGCTAATCGGGAGGGTGCTTTCTACAATGGTTTTGAAGGCTGGTGTGCCGACTAAGAGTAAGATTTTGGGTTTGACTAAATGAAGCTCTTTGATTAAAAACGGTTTGTAGGCTTTGATTTCTTTGGATAGAGGGGTTCGGTTGTTTGGGGGCCGGCATTTGACGGTGTTGGTGATATAAAGTTGGGTATCTCGTTGGATACCCACCGATTCAAAGGTCTGGGTTAGGAGTTTCCCAGATCTACCGATAAAAGGTTTTCCTTTTAGGTCTTCTTCTTTGCCGGGACCTTCTCCGATGAGCATGATATCGCAAGGAATGGGCCCATCACCGAGTACGACTTGGGTTCGGGTTTTGGCCAGCTCGCAGCCTTGGCATTGTTGACACAGGTCTTGGAATTCGTGTTGCTTGAGGGGGTCATAGGGGGTTTTGCTTTCAAAATCGATCATGCTCATACGATATCAGATTGGGGGTCAAAAATCTATTTTTATGGGAGATATATCGCTAGCTTAGGCTAGTGAGATGATTGGAAATATGATAGTATTTCAATGGTATCAATTTATAACAGTTAAGGGAGGCTGGGTCTCATGAAAAAGTGGCTAAAAGTGGTTTTGGCAGTGATGTTAGTGGGGATATTGGGGACAGGATGTAATGATGAGCAGAAAGATCAATTACAGGAAGTGAGCAAGTATTTAAAAGACGCGAATAATCCGGTGGTTCAAATTCAAACGAGCCAAGGGGATATGTTTATAGAGTTATATGAAAATGATGCGCCAGGTTCTGTGGGTAACTTTTTAGCGTATGTAAATGATGGGTTTTATACCGACACCATCTTTCATCGGGTTATTAAGGGCTTTATGATTCAAGGGGGCGGTTTTAAGGCGGGATTAGTGCCCAAGTTTAAAGGGGTTCGACCTGCGATTCATAACGAAGCGACCAATGGCTTAAAGAATTATACGGGTACTATTGCGATGGCCCGTACCGCAGATGTGCATAGTGCCACGAGCCAGTTCTTTATTAATGTGGTGGATAATGGTCATTTGGATCATCAAGCTGCGACTGATGCGATGTATGGCTATGCAGTTTTTGGGAAGGTGGTATATGGGATGGATGTGGTTTCAAATATCGAGAACGTGAGCACTCATTCGGTGGGCGCCATGAGGGATGTGCCTAGAGAAGCAATTAAGATTCACCGGATTTCCATTATTCGAATGTAAGGGGCTGAGTGGTTTTTCCTAAAATCTTGGCTGTCTCGGTGGAGAGTGAATGGGTCTGTATTGAAGCGCCTGATTATTCATTGGGCGAGCTGTCTAGTAATCCTCTCATTAGACCAGATCCAGACGGACAAGGCAAGGTGCTGGCGTTGCCTGGGGTAATTGAGCAGTGTTTAGTGCCGAATTTTTATGAGGTGACAGGGGGTGGGTCGAAGGTGGGTTCAGTAGCGCATCGTGGTAAGGCTAACTGGGCCTTGTTTGCGACGCAATTTCGGCAAGATGCTTTAAAGAATCAGAAGACTTAAGTCGAGGGCTTTGGCAGAATGGGTTAGTGATCCTACCGAGATTCGGTGGATGTCGAGGTCTTGGTAGTGATGAATGGTTGATAGTGAAATATTGCCTGATACTTCTCGTTGGGCCTTGATTTGATGGGTTTGGCAATAGGTGATGGCTTGTTTTAGGGTAGGGATATCAAAATTATCAAATAAGATATAATCGATATTTTGAAAGGACCATTGTTGCAGCTGTGCTAGGGTTTCAATTTCGATTTCGATGGGGATATTGTTATGCTTGGCTTTGGCGTTTTGGCATATGGTATCGAGTTGTTCTAATTGAGCGTTGTTTGCCATTTCGATGAGATGATTCTCTTTAATGAGGATCATATCGGATAAATTTTGGCGATGGTTGTGGCCCCCGCCGGCAAGAACGGCGTCTTTTTCTAAAAATCGTAGACCGGGGGTGGTCTTTCGGGTATCTAAGATCTGGATTTTGGGCTGGTTTAGGGCCTGGACAAAACGTTGGGTGAGTGTGGCAATACCACAGAGCCGTTGCAATAAATTTAGGAGAATTCGTTCGGCAGCCAAGATGCTATGGATGGGTGCCTCAAAGTTGAGGACCACATCGCCGACACTCACATCGCTGCCATTGGATATTTGGGTATGGCATTGAGATGGACCGGGTAGAAGGGCCAATAGCTCGTTCAGGATATGGGTCCCATAAACTCGCCCGTCTTGTTTGGCAATCACTTGTGCTTGTTTGATGGGGTTATTGGGTAGGCATACTTCGCAGGTGATATCGCGTTGGGGATATCTTCTTTTAAAGCCTGTTGGAGTAATGTACGAAGTTCAGTATGACTCATTTGTGACATCCTTATTGCTTAGGTCTCTCCAATAGTATCATTGATTTACTGAGATCAACAATGGCGTTACATTGGCTTCTGATTATTTTTTCTTTATAGTGATAGTCATAAAATGTCTATAGTATACATAATATGACGATATTATTTTTTTATTTAGGGTGTTTCTGAGCCTGAATGCACTTGGCATGATGGGTGTAATCATTGTGTCAGCAAGTGAATGGAGGTGTGTTAATGGTTTAGTGTGATTCACGGTTGAAGTATGGACTTGATTAATAAATAAAGGAGAATTAAAAATGAATATTAAAAAATGGATTATTAAAGGAATGATTGGATGGAGTTTAGTGGTGCCGGTGATTGCAGAAGAGAAGGGGGCCAATTTATATGAGTATCGACCGGGGACCAAAGTGACGACTAGTGTGAGTAGCACTTTGGCCTTTGGCGATTTAAATTTGAGTGTTGAGCGTTTATTACGTCATCGGATGACTTACTTGGTATCGGCTCATTATATTGCGAATAATACTCATAAAGAAGGCTCGGATCAAAATGTTTTTGTTCATCCCAAATACCGATTCTCCTTGGGGCTTCGGGCGTATTACAGTACTCGCTTTGATCGGGAAATCCCCTCAGATGCGTTATATGGGAACTATATCCAGTTAGGAACGGGGTTGAATGAAGTGTCAAGTAATGTGATTCCGTCGGTGGAGTTCTGGTTGGGTCATTCGAGAGTGATTAGTCAAGATTTATTTTGTGATGTTGCGGTGGGTGTGGGCCGATTATTATTGGAAAATGAGATGTCTGAGTTATCGCCTTTAGCCACGGTTAGTTTAGGGATGACGGTTTAAGTAATGCTTGATTACTAAGATCAAAGGAGATGAGTTTCATGAGGTATCGATGTTTGCTGTATTTAGTGGGGTTAGTTTTGATTTATACGTCCAATGTGTATTCGAGTGAAATCAGGGTTCATACCAATGTGTTGGCCAGTGTATTTCATATTTCAAATATAGGCGTTGAGTATGTTAATTCAGAGAATGTAGGTACTGAGGTGTATATGTGGCGTTCTGAAAAGTTTGTTAGAGATGTTGATGTCCAAAAAGTGGGTTTGATGATCAAAAAATATTCAGATCCAGTTAATAAGTTTCGCTTTTTTTATGGGGGGGGGATTTCTTGGATGGAAAGTGAAGACTTTAATGAATACGTTTTTTCGGATAATGGTCCGGTCTTTAAATCAGGGCTGGGCTTAGATTCTCGGGTGGGGGTGAGTTATTATATCACCAATAACGTTTTTTGTTCGATAACCTATGGCCTGGGATTTCAACCGGAGGTGACGTCGATGAATTGGGTTGGCTCGGGTAATCTAATGCTGGGGTTCAAAGTGGGGGCTTACCATATTTTTTGATGCATTTTTGGATGTGAATGGGCGGGTTAAAAAAGGGGGGCTGGGTTTGTGAAATATGATTTTGATGGGATATACTAGAAGATCATGGCGATTTCATTAAGTGAAGCACAAGATCGTTTGTTTAATAAGGTGGCACAATTGGTGTCAGTGAACCCGTTTAGTCAACAGCGGGTTGATATTGATCAGGCCTTATTGCCAAAGCCATCTTCAAATTATTGGGAGCGCTTACAGCAAATTAGTGCTCTTGTTGAGGCTGAGTTGTATTTGGGTGATCAAGACAGGGCTTCTGAAATTAAGGCCCTTGTACGTGAGTATTCCCATGTTAAATACAGCGTATTACTGTATATTTATGTCCAGTTTTATGAGGCTTTTGATGCGTATATTTTGGCACAAGTTAAGTCTGGTTCTCGGTATTATTCTTTGACATTTTTGGATAAGATTATGGGTGAATTTCAAACCTTTGGCTTTGATCGATCTTCTTCGAGTCACTATACGGCCCTGTTTTTTCAAATGAGGCGTGCCTTTCATTTTATTGATCAGGGCTTGGTGGGTTATAGTCAGGCCATGCAGGACCTTCGCTCGTCTTTATGGACGGTTATTTTTAGTCATGATTTGGTTCAGTATGAGTCCAATTTATTGTCTCAGATGGCTCATTTTCCAGTTCTATTATTGGGTGAAACGGGGGTGGGGAAAGGGGTGGCGGCCCGTGCGATTGGTCGGTCACTTTTTATTCCATTGGATCCGGATACGGGTCAGTTTAAGGCCAATTTTATGGATGTTTTTGTGAGTGTGAATTTGTCAGAGTTATCGGAGTCCATTAATGAATCGGAGTTATTTGGTCATAAAGCAGGTGCCTTTACGGATGCCAGTCAAGATTATGACGGGATTTTTGGCTTATCGAGCCCTTATGGCGCCATTTTTTTGGATGAGATTGGTGAGCTTCCTTTACCGATCCAAGTGAAGTTGTTGCGGGTCTTGCAAGAGCGGACCTATTATCCAGTGGGTAGTAAGGTGGCCCAACGGTGTCATGGTCGATTTATTTCGGCCACGAACCGGTCTTTAGATGAACTGCTTTCGGGGGACTTGTTGCGGTCTGATTTTTTTTACCGTATTAGTGCTTTGGTGGTCAATTTACCGTCTTTACGGGACTTGCTAGTCCAAAACCAGGATGATTTAAAGGTCCTTATTCAACATACATTGAATGAGATTATGGGCCAGTTTCAGCCAGTCCTGGGCACAGATATTTTTTTGGCCATTGTATCGGCCAGTCCGCAAGGATATGCGTGGCCAGGCAATGTTCGAGAGCTGGAGCGATATATTAAGCAATGGCTTATCCAAGGGGATATTTTGATGCCTCAGTCGCAAGGGGTGGCCTCGGAGTTGATTCAAACTTCATCACTTACGGCATCACAACTTCTTTCAGCGTATGCCCATCGATTGTACCAAGACCATGGCTCTTATCAAGATGTGGCGGCTATTATGGATATTGATTGGCGGACGGCTAAGGCGTATATTGTGGAGGCGGGGCGCTGATTTTTTTGTTTTAATCATATCAAGTGCTCTCTAGGTTGAGATTGTGGGTGATTTATCGTACAATTAAGTTCAAGATGATACTTCATTTGAGGTGCCATTTGAGTCGAGGGGAATGAGGAGTAGCATATGCGTTTAAGTCCACGTCAAATGATGGCATTTGTCTTAGTGGCCTCAGTGATGGGGGTTATGAGTTATTATTATGAGACTTTTTCATTGCCGTTTTCAGATGAAGATCAATGGCGTGATGAGGAAGAATTGCGTTTACAAATGCCCAAAATTAATGGACAACTTCCTTCAGGGGATGCCATTTCCTATCAGTGGCGTGGCGATAAGGGCCGCTTTGTATTGGTTCGGGAACCTCGGGTGCCGTATTATTATGAGCCGGATGATGATAGTGAAAAACGAGGGTGGTTACATCAGTCTCAACGGGTTAGGGTTTTGTTTTTGAAGCCCAAGGTGTTTGAATCTGATTCCCAGTGGGCGTTTGTGGTTAGTGAGGATGCTGAAACAGAATATGGCTGGGTCTTTAATGATGCGTTGGTGTACCAAAATGAGTTTAAAAAATTAGAGCAGTGGACCTATGGAAATTTTATTCTCCAAAAAGGGGAGTATTTTGCCCGTTATACAGTGGATGCCACGGGTCGGTGTCAGGTGAATTGGCGATCTGATGGGAATGGCTTGTCATTAAAAGGACAGTACGATGCCCAGATGTATCAGCAGGGGGACTTGATTTGGGCGCGTAAAGATGAGCCTGATGTATGGCCTGATATTTTTATTGCGAAAGATGAGTCTCGTTTGGATTTGTCTTGGCGTTTTCGAGATGACTTGATACAGATGCGTAAGAACTAAATAGAAGATGGAGAAGGAGATTGTTATGGGTGTTGAGATCCAAGAGATTAAAGGGCGACAGGTATTAGATTCGAGAGGAAACCCCACTGTTGAGGTGGAGGTGTATGCTGCAAATTCAGTGATGGGGCGCGCCATTGTGCCGTCTGGGGCATCCACTGGGTCTAGAGAAGCGGTGGAGCTTCGGGACCAAGATCAAGATCAATACTTTGGTAAAGGGGTATTAAAAGCGGTTGCTCATGTGAATCAGGAGATTCGTCAGTCCTTGTTGGGGCAATCTGTATTTAATCAATCGTATATTGATCAGTTATTAATTGATTTGGATGGCACGCCTAATAAACATCGTTTGGGTGCCAATGCCATCTTAGGGGTGTCCATGGCGTGTGCCAAAGCAGCGGCTCAGGCGTTAGGGGTGCCATTGTATCGGTATTTAGGGGGGGTGTATTCGCAGGTATTGCCAGTCCCGATGATGAATATCTTAAATGGGGGCGAGCATGCGGATAATAGTGTGGATTTTCAGGAGTTTATGATCGTGCCTGTCGGGGCGAGCTCCTTTTCAGAAGCGATGAGAATGGGGGTTGAGATTTTTCATACTTTGCGACAGGTCCTTCATGATGAGGGGCATCATACCGCGGTGGGAGATGAAGGTGGTTTTGCACCTAACTTGTCATCTAACGAGGCAGCTATTCAGGTGATTATGACGGCCATTAAAAAAGCAGGATTTGAGCCAGGTAAAGACGTGGCCTTGGCTTTGGATGCAGCCTCATCCGAGTTATATAAGAATAATGTGTATGAGATGCCGGGTGAAAAGGTGACCCGAACATCAGCAGAGATGGTGGATTACTTTGCTGATTTGTGTGAAAAATATCCAATTATTTCCATTGAGGATGGCTTGGATGAATCGGATTGGGAGGGGTGGAAGCAGTTACAGCAACGGATTGGGGACCGGGTTCAGTTGGTGGGAGATGACTTGTTTGTGACTTCAGTAGAGATGTTAAAAAAAGGGATTAAAGGGCATTGGGCCAATTCTATTTTAATTAAAGTGAATCAGATTGGGACTGTCACAGAAACATTAGCAGCAGTGGCGTTGGCCAAGCGGGCAGGGTATACGGCGGTGATTTCCCATCGTTCTGGTGAATCTGAGGATACGTTTATTGCTG
>PBBE01000013.1 GCA_002716485.1 Actinomycetota bacterium | reverse complement strand
CAGACCCATTTGCCGAGATAGCTCAGTCGGTAGAGCAGGGGACTGAAAATCCCTGTGTCGGTGGTTCGATTCCGCCTCTCGGCACCACCCTTTTTTTTCATCGGTTATTTGAAAATTAAGGGTGAGGGATGCGTTGATATTTTTTTTGGTTTTTTTAGGGGATATTGGGGACGCGTTGTTGAGGAAGATTATATGGGATTAATTCGAATTGCTTTTTGTTTATTGTGTGTCATTGCATTGTCTGATGTGGCCTATGGATTATTTAACTTTAAGCCTAAGCCTGATGTGACACCTGAATTGCCTGTGAGTAGTACTCAAGTGACAACGATGGGCTCTGTGACTGAGAATGAGGAGCTGTTGGGCAGCGAAGCGTCGGTATCAGTGGTGACAGGAGACTTACCGGATTATGATCAGTATTATGCCATGGTTCCCTTTATCCAGGATCATGTTCCGGTACCGTTTCAAAATGAATTTAAAATTTTTGAGCCCACGTCGAATCTTATTTTGGTTAACGATCGCTTGGTGATTCAAGGGGTGAATCATGCCTTAACTCCTACGTATATTAATCAGCAACGTGTTCGATTGCAACGTAATGGGAGCTTTTATTTTGAATATCAAGTAAAAGGGTTCGGTGATATTCCTCTTTATTTGTCCTTTGTGACGCCTACATATCAGTTTTTTACAGTAAAAAAGATGATTAAGCGTTTGTATGCACCTCCGGATATGGCCCAGTTTTTAGGGGATCATCAACATTTTATTTACTTTTTTAATTCGGGACTTTTGTATGACCCGGATCGGGCACGGCGCTTATCGGACCCATTGACCCGGTCGGATTTGGCTTATTTTATTTCTAAGTTGATGTTGCCTGCGCAATTGGGGGATTTAGAAGAAGAGTATACCCTTAAAGATGTGCCTTTACAGTTATGGATGACGCCTTATATTCATCATGTACTCAAGCATGGCATTATGTTGGAGTTTCCAGACCAAAGTTTTAAACCCTTTGCACCTGTATCTCGGGTGGAATATTTGATTAGTATGACTCGGGCTTTAAGTTCGGTAGACGTCACTCCTCGGGTCAAGTTACCGTATCGTGATATTGCTGAAAAACATTGGCTGTATTCTTATTTGAAACGTGGCTTGGCCTTAGGTATTGTTCCGGAGAGTACGCGTTTTGATATGAATAAGACCTTGGACTTGGCTACGTTTATTTCTTGGGTCCAGTACCTGCCTCAATTGCAACCATATTATGATAAGGTGATCCAGTTTTCTTATGACGAGACGCCGTCTTTGGATTTTGTAGATGTCATTGTCGATGAGATTTATCGGGAACAGAACCCGTCTAAGACCTTGCAGCAATTTCAGTTATTTCAGCCTGAAAATGGGGCCATGATCTTTGAGCCGTCGATGCTGCTCCAGGGGCAAGTTTATCCAGTTAAGCCCTTTTTTGTGGGTGATGTCTTGGTGAGTCCAAACTTGCAGGGTTTGTTTGAGAAGCCGGTTTCCCTAAATATAGGGAGAAATGATTTTGAGTTACAGCTCTTTGATGTCACTAAAAATTTGACTGTTTTTCGATTTGATTATTTACCGGATCTTGAGGGGCATTGGTTTATGCAGACTGCGGCCAAGTTGGGGCAGCTGGGGATATTGACCAGTACCGGTAATTTTTTTCCGACCCGGAATGTGACTCGCTTGGAGTGTGTGGGTGTGATGGGGCGTTTTGACTCTTATTTGAATCCTGAACGTGCCTCTTCGGATCGGGTCCTTGATGGGGACTATGCTGAGTCGGATTCGTTGCGCATGATTACGGATATTCCTACTGATAATATTCATTATTCTTTGATCCAACGATTTATTAAGTTGGGGGTCTTTACATTGGATGAAGAGGGGCACTTTTTTCCAGATCAGATCTTAAATAAAGCGGAAGTGATTACGGCCATTGCAAGATGGGGCCAATTGAAAGAAAATAAAGTGTCTTCTGAGTTTTCGTATTGGGATGTCCCGCAACCTCACTGGGCCAGAGAGTATATTCAATTGGCCTTGGATAATCGGATTTTGAATCCTGGGCATCGCTTTTTTCCGAATCGAGAGGTAACTAAGGCTGAATTATATACTTTTTTGAGCCGGGTTCCCACCGTGAACGCGATTTTGAAAGACTCTTTTGAGGTCCATGAATAGATGAACGTGATAGGGAGTTGTTATGCTTAAATATGAGTTAGAAGCTGCATTTTTAGCTGGGATAATTGAATTGGGGTTTTCTCAAGTCAATACCATCACCTTAGAACGACCCAAGAACCTTGATTTTGGTGACTTTGCTTCTAATATTGCATTTCAGTTGGCCCGGGATTTGAAACGTGCTCCAGTTCAAATTGCTGTCGAATTGACTCAGCGCTTGGCAGATGATTCGAAATTGGCTGATCATATTTGCTTTTCGGCTGTGAATGGGTTTATTAATATGACCTTAAGTGATGACTATTTATGGTCCCGGTTTACAAGTCTGGGTGAGCCGGTTGATTTTCCTGAATTTCCAGGCCAAATTTTATTGGAGTTTGTCTCTGCGAACCCCACGGGACCCTTACATATTGGTCATGGGCGTTGGGCCGTTATTGGATCGGTGATGGCTTCTTTATTGCGTTTTGTCGGGGCGAATGTCCATACTGAATTTTATGTTAATGATGCAGGTGCTCAGGTAGGCCTTTTACGGGATAGTGTTTCGGCGGTTCGGGATGGAAAGCCCGTCCCTGAAGATGGGTATCAAGGTGATTATATTCATGAGTTGGCTAAGTTGGACCAAGATCCGGTGCAAGTGAATATGGCATCTCAGAAAGCGGTTTTGGACCGGATTGGGGTTGGGTTTGACTGTTGGTTTTCTGAATTGAGTTTACATGACAAAGGGGCCGTTGAGGCGTGTATGGCGACTTTAAAAGAACAGTCTTTAAGTTATGAGAAAGAAGGGGCATTATGGTTTAAGGCCCAGTCATTGGGTGACGAAAAAGATCGTGTATTGATCAAAGCGGATGGCCGTTATACTTATTTTGCTGTGGATATTGCGTATCATCATGATAAATTGTGCCGGGGATTTTCTCGCTTAATCAATATTTGGGGGGCTGATCATCATGGCTATGTTCCTAGGGTTCGTCATGCCGTGATGGCTTTACCCGAATCGTCGCGTCTTTTAGAAGATGGTTTTACGTTTTGTTTGGGCCAAATGGTGAGCTTGCGTCGGGATGGTGAGCCTGTGAAAATGTCCAAGCGGACTGGTGAGATGATTACTTTGGATGAAGTGGTGACCGAAATTGGCTCGGATGCGACCCGATATTTTATGGTGGAGAAGAGTCCGGATACCCATATGGATTTTGACTTAAGTTTGGCCAAGACCCGTTCTTCTGAGAATCCGGTCTATTATATACAGTATGCCCATGCCAGAATTTGTAGTTTGTTGGCCAAAGTAGGAGATATTCAATTAGATGAGTCCATGGGGCTTTCAGAACCGTTAATACCTAAAGAACGGGCGTTATTATTGCATTGTGTAAAGTTTTATGACGAGATTTGGGGGTGTGCGACCCAGTTACAGGTCCATCGCTTGCCCCAATATACCTGGCAATTGGCACGTTTGTTTCATCATTTTTATGAAGTGTGTCCGATTATTAAGGCTTCAGACTCACTTCAACAGCAACGGATCTTAATTTTGCTTAAAACCCGCTTTATTTTGAGGTCTTGTCTGAGCTTGATGGGGATCTCGGCACCTGAAAGAATGTAAGTGGCACTTCACTTAGCGTCTTTATTTGAAGAGCGTATTGGCCAACAGCCATTTTTTTTGGCCTTTTCTTCTGGGCCGGATAGTGTTTGTTTGTTACAGCAACTTATGAGGGTTTATTCTGCTGAGCAGGTGATTTTGGTTCATTTTAACCATCAACTTCAATCTAAATCAGAACAGCAGCGGGCATTATCTCTGGCCAAGTTTTATTCTGACCATTATGCGTTGCGATTGATTACTCGGCGTTTACCTGTTCAGGTATATGCGAATCGAAAGGGAGTTTCTGTAGAATTGGCGGCCCGGCACTTACGGTACCGTCTATTGTCTCATTTGGCCCGATTAAATGGGGTGTCTGCAGTTTTTTTAGGTCATCACTTGGATGATGCGTGTGAAACGATGATTATGAATTTGATTAGAGGGTCAGGCTCGGGAATGAAGGGACTTTTAAGTCAACGTGAGATGGCTCATGGCCTTACTTTGTTTCGGCCCTTGTTATCTTGTTCAAAAGCAGATATTTTGGCAGAATTGGATCGATTGGATATGGGGTATTGGCAGGACCCTAGTAATTTGGTGACTGATGTGACTCGGAACCAAATTCGCCATCAGGTCATGCCACGCTTGGCAGAAATTCAGCCAAGTTATTTATCGGCTATGCAGCGCTTTATGGGCACATATGCCAAGATGAGTATGTATATGGACCAACAAAGTCAGGTGCTGTTGGATTGTATTCAATATGATCCTGATTTTGTGGCGATTGATTCCTCTTTATTGAGTCAGGAGCCAGAGGCACTTCGAGGTCATGCAATTTGCTTGATCTTACCTTTGGCCCTTTCACATCTTTTTCCTCATCAAGACAAGCGTTTTATTAGGGAGCCTTTGAATTTTTCATTTCAGCATATTAGTCAAATTGAGAAATTCCTTTGTCATGAGGGTGATTTTGGTCCTTTGGATTTGCCTCACCAGATACGGGTATCTCAGAAAAAGGGACGCCTTATTATCCAACGGCGTGAATCACTAGTACCTTCTTTGACCTTTTCTTATTCGCGATCAACATTTCCATCTTGTATTCAATTGGATGAATTGGGGCTTATTTGTGAACTTTCGGTACTAACAGAATGGCCGCAGGACTTGTTGTCTACTGAATCTCAGGCCTTTTTGGCCCTTGATTGCTCAGCGCCATTGATGCTCGAATGTCGGTCTTGGCAGCCAGGTGATCGGTTTATTCCCTTTGGGATGACGGGGAGTAAGAAGGTGAGTCGATATTTGATGGATCGTCAGGTTGCTGGCCATGAGCGACGAAGAATTCCTTTATTTTTTGTGAATAATGATTTAGCATGGATTTTAGGACAGCAGATTTCGGAACCTTTTCGCGTTAAAGCAACGACACGATGGGTGCTTCGTATCCAAGTTCAAAATCAAATAGGGGATTGTTTGTGAAACTAATAACTCGGTTCTGGGTAATCATGTGTTTGTGGGTGACATCTTTGTCAGCGGCAGGTCTTATAGATGGGCCTTATCCCGTTTATTTGGTGGATAACTTTGATGACGGTGAACTAGCAGTGAATCCTGAATGGTGGCAGTTTGGGGATTTGGATGTGGATATTTTAGTGAATAACCCTAAAGAACTGAAAGGCCTTTCTAAACGGGCATTACGTTTAACAGGTCGAACCAGTCGATGGTATTTGGGTGGTATTGGGACTTATTTTCCTATGGATGCTCGAAAATTTACCCATTTAAAATTATTAATTAAGGGTGTGGATCCCGAGTTAGGGGCGTCCATGGTCATTGAATTATATGACGATGATAATGGTAATTTTCAAATTGAACCTCACCCTATTGATGGATCCATGCTTAAAGTGGATGATCGATTTGTATATAACTTGAAAATTGATTGGTTGGGTTGGAAAGTGGTGATTATTCCTTTGGAAATGTTTCGGGACGAGAACCCTCATTTTGGAGATGATATTTGGAACCCTTATCAAGAAGGTGGGTCGGGTGGCTTGTTACAAATGCAGCTGCTGCTTATGGGCTTAAAAGAAAATGCCCGAGTAGATATTTGGCTAGATGCAGTGAAATTCTTTAAGAAGCGACCAGAACCGGTAAAGAAATTGGTGGATGACGGTGACTTTTTCTAAGCCTAGATTCATTAGGAGTCAATAATGGCGGATGTTCATGCCGTATTATTGGCGGGCGGTAAAGGGTCCCGATTTTGGCCCTTATCTAGGCAAGCCAAAGGTAAGCAGTTCTTGTCTATGTTGGGTGATGAGCCTTTACTTAAACAAAGTATTGATCGTGTATCTGACTTGGTCAAGCCGGATCATTATTGGATTGTGGGTAGTCATGCCCATGAACAGATTTTAGAAGAATTTACCTCATTGGTTCCTAAGGCAAATATGCTTTTGGAGCCCAAAGGGCGTAATACGGGGCCTAGTATTGCATGGGCTGCTCAAGCCATTGAACAAGTGGATCCTGACGCGATTATCTTGGTATTACCGGCGGATCACTGGGTCGATGATGCGGCTAGGTTTTGTGAGACCTTGGATGTGGCAGTGAAGGAGGCTACTCAATATCCTCATATTGTGACGATTGGGATTACCCCGACTTTTCCTCATACGGGGTATGGTTATATTCAGGTTCAAGATCAGACAGGGCCTATTAAATCGGTGAATGCCTTTGTGGAAAAGCCTAGCTTGGAACAGGCGGATATGTATTTAAAAAAGGGGACTTATTTTTGGAATGCAGGTATTTTTGTGGCTTCAGTACAGACCTTATCTGGCTTGTATAGGCAATTTCAACCTGAGATTTGGTCCTTGATGCATCAAATTATAAAATCAACGTCTCTGGGTCAAGTGCCAGAATTGGCTCTTTTTTCTGACTTAGAATCCATTTCTTTCGACTATGCCATTATGGAATTAGCGGTTTCGAAGACCCGCTTAGTGCCGGCCAATTTTAAGTGGGGAGATATTGGCTCTTGGTCTGCCCTTGCCGAGTTTTTACCTCAAGATGCCGCAAATAACGCCTGTTATGGCGATGTACATGCGCTGGATAGTACCGGGAACCTGGTCTATTCTCCTCAAAAAATGGTGGCTTTAGTGGATGTGGATGAGATGATTGTGGTGGATAGTCCGGATGCCATTTTAGTGGCTCCCAAATCCTCTGACCAAAAGATTAAGACCCTTTATGAGCAACTCAATCCCGATTACCAATAAACCGTATTTATTGGTTCAGAGCAATTCGCCTGGCGAACTGTCTCATTGGGTGTGCCCTTTGGTACGAGCCTTTAAAGCGTTGGTACCTGATTCAATGGTTCATGTTATTTTAACACCTTGTCAATATGCATCAGGTAAGGAACGTGACTTTGCCTTAGAAATTCCGGGTGTGGATCGGGTTAGTGAGCCGAAAGAGACCTTAAGATTCTTAAGAACGGGCGATCTTGGTTCTTCTCATACTCCTACTGGGCTGATGTGTTTGGGTGGTGATCCGATGTATAGCCGTTTGCTGGGTGCTCGCTTCGGGATTCCTGTGATGGGATACTCTGAACACCAGGAGTCATTGGGTAAGGGCTTCTCTAAGACCTTTAGTTTGGCGAATAACGGTGATTTGATGGCATGTGCGATATCAGATCAGCAAAAGGAGGGAATGTCTTCAAATCCCCCGGTTAACTGTGTGTTGTTTACTGGGTCTCGGCCGGCTCATTTTAAGGCTTATTTTCCTATTGTTGCAGATGCGCTTGGCATAATTTTGAAAGTGCGACCTGACTTTCCGGTTCAGGTGTCGGTGTCTCCGTTTATTAGTGAGTCGCTGTTAGCGGAAATGAGCTCGAAATTTCCAGTGAATATCCCCTTGCAGCAAGGTCAATCAAGCGCATTATTAGCTAAGGCTAAGGTTTTGGTGACTTTACCTGGGACTAATACTGCAGAAGCGATGTATATGGGGGTCCCGGTGTTAACAGTAATTCCATTAAATCGCCCAGATTTATTAATTTTTGATGGCTTGTTGGGAATTTTGGGTCGTATTCCTCTTTTGGGCACGTTGATTAAGCGTTTAACCGTTGCAATTTTACGTCGACAAGACCGATGTTATTCCATTCCTAACCGGCGTTTGAACCATCGTTTATGTCCTGAGTTATTGGGAGACATTACACCTGCTTATTTGGCGGATCAAATCTTACAATTTTATGATGATGAGGCTGGCTTGGATGCCATTCGATCGGGGTATCACGCCTTGCCGGTGAATAAAGACTTGGCCTGTCAGATGGCGCAGGCAATTTTAGGGGCTATGAATTAATGGCTTTGTCGCATACTTGTTTGGGAGAGGGGCCTGATGTCTTGATTTTGCATGGCTTGTTAGGCTCAGCTCAGAACTGGCGTTCATTTGCTCGGCGCTTATCCGCTCAATATCGGGTCCATTTATTGGATTTGAGAAATCATGGGGATTCGCCTCATTCTCCGAGCATGACTTTTACGCAGATGGCCCAAGATATTCAGGCGTATTTGATTACGAAAGACCTTTCTCAGGTGGCCTTATTGGGTCATTCTTTAGGGGGGAAGGTGGCCATGACTTTGGCAGATTTAGCCCCGTCTAGGTTGGCTTGTTTGGGGGTTTTGGATATTGCTCCGGTTTCCTATCCGGACCGTCATGGGGCAATTTTATCGGCGATGCAAGGGGTAGACTTGGGTCAAGACCGAGCTAAGATTGCAGGCTCATTACAAGACGCAGGGTTATCAGAGGTCTTGGTGTCCTTTCTTTTGACCAATTTAAAACGACGTTCAGACCAGGGCTTTGCTTGGCAAGTTAATTTACCTGTTCTCATTCAATCGTATGAGCAATTGCGTTTGGCACCGGTGTTTCGTGGGACAATAAAAGTTCCCAGTCTATTTGTGAGGGCCTTAGATTCCGATTATATTGATGAGGAAGGGGAGTCACAAATTTATAGTCGTTTTGATTCTTCGAGTATTGTGGCCATTGAAAAGGCCAGTCACTGGGTGCATGTGTCGGCCCCTGATGCCTTGTTTGCATGCTTAGAACCATTCTTAAAACGACATTTACTTTGACTTTTTCCTAGCCTTGGTCATAATGAAGGTAGATTATTTAGAGGAGGATATTGATGACACAACGACATGCGAGTGCGAGATGGGAAGGGACTTTAAAAGAAGGCAAGGGGCATATGAAGATGCCCGATGCCCAGTATTCGGGGCCTTTTACATTTGTATCACGTTTTGAAGAAGGCGAAGGAACCAACCCTGAAGAATTGGTAGGAGCGGCAATTTCGGGCTGTTTTTCCATGTTTTTAGCGGCCTTGATTTCTAAAAAAGACCTTAGCCCTGATCATGTGAATACCACCGCTACCGTACATTTGGGTGCCGATAATGGTCCTAAGATTACTCAAATTGACTTGGACTGTGAGGCCTCTGTTTCGGGGTTATCGGATACGGATTTTCAAGCATTGGTTCAAGAGGCCAAACAGAATTGCCCCATTTCGAGGCTTTATGCAGGGACCACGATTCATGTCTCAGCTAAGTTAAGTTAACCAGCGCACTTATTCTCGATTACAGGTATAATCGTAGATTTTTTTGAGTGTAAATAGGGGTAGTTTTCGTGTTGATGCGAAGTAAATGGGTTGTGTTTGGGCATGGAAGCGTCGTTTGAATTCGTGAATCCCTTGGAAGCGATAAAAGTATCGGTCTTGAAGGTAGATGTGTTTGAAGATGCGTTTGAGCAGGGCGTTATTTTCTAAGGGCCAGCTTTGATCAGACGATGCAAATGCCGAAGTGCCCAAACTTAACCATGGAACCCCTTCTTTTTGGAATTGCTTGGCGGCATACTGAATTAGGGCATAGGCTAACCCTTTCTTGTATGTGGGTAAGACTCGAAAGACACTACTGGTATATCCGGTGATATTATTTTCTTTGTACATCGGATCAAAGACTTGATAAGCGATGGGGGTTCCCTTGATACTGGCCACAAAGAGTCGAGATCCATTTTCCTTAGGGTAAGGGTAGGGTCGTGTTAGAAATTGCTGTTGTTTGGATGGGTTAAATTGATCTTGGCACCATTGATCATGGATATGGCTTAGTGCTTGTTGTTGCTGGGGGCATTGTTTGTTTTCTTTGAGGTGTATTTTTTGTTTTTTTACGTAGCGACTCATACGCTTCACGTATGGCGCGGGTTCCCATGGCTGAGGCTTCTCTTGTAAATTAAGCCAATGTTCTTGGCCCATGCAGGTAATATGAAAGTCAATTTGCTTTAGTAGGGATGCTGTTTTTTTTTGGATATTTACAAAGTGGCAAGGGTGATATTTTTCGGTGAATTGGGATAAAATATCTTTGATATGAGCTGGGTTACCTACCGGATCACCAAGTCCTACATAGGTATGGAAGGGTCTTTTTCCTAATCGAGCAAAGGAAATATAAGCGTCTTTATATGTAAAATATTCAAGGCTTTTTTGTAAGCCAGTATAGGCAATTGGGAAGTGACCATGGGCTTTGAATAGCGCGATAGGCGGGCTCATTGATCTAGAATGAGCAATTTACTCGTACTCATTTCTTGGATCGCATAACGGACACCTTCTCGAGTATTTCCAGAATTTCTTTCGCCGCCGTAGGGCATGTGATCCATTCGAAATGTGGGACTTTTATTAATTAGAATAGCCCCGTATTTAAGGTGTTTGTAACTATATAAAATATGGGCCATTTTGTTTGTAAATATGCCAATTTGTAACCCAAATTGATCTTGTTTGAGCCCTTGGATAAGGGTATGGAATGAGTCGAAGGGATAAACCAGCATAATGGGGGCGAATAATTCTTCTTGATCTAGTCCCATTTGGGGGGTGGTGTTAGTGAAAATACTAGGAAGGATTCCATGGGCGTTTCTCTTGCCACCCATTAAGCATGTGGCGCCTTGGTCTAGGGCACTTTTAATGAGTCCTTCGACTCTATGAATGGCGTTTTGATTGATCATGCCACTCAGGAGAGCTTTGGGTGATTCTGGAGGCGCGATTTCTAGGTCTTGGGTTTTTTCTTTTAGTGTTTCGATGCATGTTTGCCAATGATCTTGATGGATATAGACCCGTTGCACTGAAATACAAATTTGGCCTGAATACATAAAAGCACCGTTGACAGCGGCATTACAGGCACTATTTAGATCGGCACTTTTATCGATGATTAAGGGGGCATTTCCACCACATTCTAATAAGATTTTTTGATGGGGAGCTTGGGCTTGAATCTCTTGTCCTACTTTGTGGCTACCTGTGAAACTAATGGCATTGAAGCGGGGATCTTTGACTAGTGTTTTTACCTCATTGTTAGGGCAGCAGATCATGTTGAGTTGCCCCTTGGGTAGATTTGTATTATGAAATAGACGCATTAAATGGTAACTGGTCATGGGGGTTTGTGGGGCGGGCTTATGGATCACTGCATTTTGACTAACTAAGGCGGGGATTAGTTTATGTAAAACCAAATTTAATGGGAAATTAAAGGGCGTGATACTTAATATAATGCCCAAAGGAAAGCGTTGCTGCATGCCAATTGCTCCTTTTGTGTCACTGATCGGGACCGATTTTCCCATTAGCTCGTGGGTGCAGCGGATTCCGTCTTGAATGGTTAATAGGGCACGCTTGACTTCCTTTTGGGCCAGGGTGATGGGCTTTCCGGATTCATTCATGATAAGAGTGGCAAATTTTTCTTGTTGCTCTTTAAGCTGCTCATAGACATGAAATAAGCAATCAGTGATGGCTTGGCTGGGCCACTGATCATATTGTTCAGCCGCACTTTGGGCGGCCTTTAAGGCCATTTCTATATGGCTTTTTTCTGCTTGGCAGATATGGGCCAATAGGGTTTGATGATAGGGGGAATACAGGCGTTCTTGAGTCTCACTTTTAATCCATTCGCCGTTAATATATAAAGGGATGATTATTTCGCTCATTCTGGCTCCTTATCTATGGTATAGACGTTAAAGGGGTTGGCTGGTAATGATATTAAGCCTGATGCTATCATGCTCAAGGAGATTGTGGCAATATTAATACTAGAAAGCGTAATGATGACCCAATGAAAAAAAAACGACCATTTCGAGAGCTATTAAGACCTAGTGAGGCCACATTATCCGCCCGCTTTTCAGCACATTTGCGTTGCTCAGAGGCCAGTTATATTCGGGCTTATTTTTGGTTGGCTTTGTATCGCATTAATGAATGGGTGTTTCGTCGCCAACATTGGGAACAGTTTTTGTGGAACCAGTTGAAATGTGAGTGGTTTTATGTGGCGGGCAAGTGTCAGCATTCTGGCTATTGTTGCCAAGGCTTGCAGTTGGTTTATAAGGGGTTGGTCATCCGATCTAAGGAGGAATGGCATCAGGTTAAGGACCAAGATTCCTGTTATGATCGCTTTGATCCTCACTATGAATCAGGCGAGATTCAGCATTTTTCTTGTCGTTCTTTAATGCCAAATCAGTGGTGTTCAGATTATGAGAATCGACCTCATTTTTGTCGAACTTACCCGATGAGTCAGTTCATGCAGGAAGACCAAATTCATCAGGGATGTGGGTTCTTTGTTCATCGTAAAGGCATCGAGATTAAGACTAATAGTCCGGGGCTTAAGAAGCGACTGGCCTTTGTTTTGGCGAATAATAGGGCCATTTAGGCGGTGTTTTTATCTAAAATAAGTTCTAGAAGTGTGAGATCTATGGGGGCGGTTATTTTTAGGTTACTCGCCTCGCCTTCACAGGTATGGATTTCTGAATACGCACTGACAAGAGTGGCATCGTCAGTAGCGGTTTTGCGGGTTGCGTTTTGGTAGGCTTTTTTCAGTAATGAGTATTGAAATACCTGGGGCGTTTGGGCAGCTTTTAGACCCTGTCGTTCAGGATGAGCAATGATTTTTTTGTTAAAAACCTCTTTGATACTATCGGTGACCGATATACAGGGGATAATGGCAGGGTGCTTTTGGCTAAGGTTTAGAAGCTGTTGGATGAGTTTGTGGCTGGGGTTGGGTCTGGCTGCGTCGTGGACCCAGACATAGTCACAGTCTGCGCACTGATCTAAGCCCAATTGGATGGATTCTTGTCGTGTCTCTCCGCCTGGGATAAGTTTGATTTTATCTTTTTCGCTTCTTACTGAAATAAGTGAGTTGAGCTTTTCAAGTAGTGTAGGATGGGCAGGAATAATAATAGCGTGGAAACAATCAAAGGAAGAAAAGGCATCTAACGTATGCTCTATAACCGTTTTTTTCTGTAGTTTGGCGAGTAGTTTTTGGCCGCCAAATCGGCTTGCAGTACCTCCTGCAGGTAAAATTAAGGTATGCTTCATTTTAGGTGCGAATGGGGGTGTCTTGGGAGGTTTCATATTGTTCGATACTGGCTACATTATTTACAAGATGGGGGAATCGATGTTGTAAGTGTTGGGCAAATAAGTGGTCTAAATGACCGACACTACGGGGGCTTTCACCTAATAAGTGTTCCCAAACATCCCAACGTTCCATACAAAAATAAAATAAGGGGGTGTTAGGGGAGGGGACTTGGATAGGGGAAATAGTATCAGTGTTACATGCGGCTTTAATGGCAGATATTACCTTTTCATACATGTCTAAGCGAAGGGGCTTTACATATCTCATTTTGCCATCGTTTCCGGTGACCATTTCAGCATGGGTGATTTGTTGTTTAGGGAAATTGGCCATGATTTGTTGTTTCATGTCAGGTTTGAATCGTAATGAACCCAGTGAGATCCATGCCACACGGTTACTGGGAATCGTTTCAAAGATATTGGCAATCAGTTCAGGGTAGTCTTGTTCCCATTCATCGTAATAGATCATTGGGTCAAAGTGAAGTCCAATTAAGTATCCGGCATCCACAGCTTTTTTCATGGCCAACAGTCGTGATTCATAGTCACTGGTCCGGTGTTCTTGTTCTCGGATGATACGAGGCGGGTTCATTGACCATGAAATGACACTTCGTTCTTGATGATCTAGGTCTAAAATGGAGTCGACTTGGTCGGATTTGGTTTTAAGTTCTAAAAAGACTTGGGGCATTTTGGCCACGGCCTTGATGAGGGCCTTTGCCTGACCTGTTTCGGCTTCTAGTGCCAAGCTATCGCCTAGTTCCCAGGTCCCGATTCTAAAGAGTCGCCATGGTTGTTGCTCGCAGGCACTTTGAATCTCTTTAATTAAGGCATCAGTATCTCCGACTACTTGCATGGTCGAGTTATTCAAATAGTCTTGTAGAAAACAGTAAGAACAGTCAAAGGGGCAGTTTTTGATCGACTTGAGCACTTTGACATTACAGCAAACATACTCATTGCTATAGGTCGCACAAGTATCAAAGGCCTGTCCTTTTTTAGGGGTAATGGCCAGTGTTTTTTTTCCTGAACGAAAGTCCTTATTTAGGGGCGCTTCGCTTACCTCGATGGGGCTGCCACAAGATTGTTTTATTTGTTGAGCCGTATTGGATTTGCTTTGTGAAGGGTCGATAAAGATTTGTTTTTGGGTACTCATGTTAGATTCCTTTCAATATGGCTTTGAGGGTTTTTTGGGTCTTAGGGGCTTGAATCAGTTGAGCTATGCTTTGAATATCTTCATTTCTTTTAAATGAAACATTCAGGTTTAGTGACTTGATTTCTAAGTTAGGGTCCCAATTGACTTGGAGTTGTTCAGGTAACGTGGCTGATAGGGAATGAAGGTGCTTATTGGCCTGACTTAACCGAGGGGTTAATTGGGTTTTAAGCTCATTGATGAGTCGGGTGCTTCGTTGGCTTGGACGTTCATTGGATTGTTGGATTTGTTGGATGATTTTAGTGATTGGACGATTATTTTGAGCCATGTCATGGGCATGTTGTGCGAGTAGTATAAATTGACTGGCGCTAATTTTGAAAGGCCCATCAAGTTCAGATAATTGGAGTAATAGAGAAGGTGGATATAGGAGTAGTTGTTTGAGTTGCTTAAGGCTATATTTTTTTTCTTGGCAAAAACCTTGGACTTTTGTTGGTAATTGGCTGATTTTTAATAGGGTATTAAAGTGATTGGCTTGATGCCCTTGTTGATGTAAATTAAGGGTCTTTAGAAATTCCTTTTGTAGGATGTTTCGAGTTATTTTCGCGTTAAAGTAAAGATAGTTCATAACGGATAGTTTAGTCATTAGTGGCCATGATGCGGCATCATATAATTCACAAAACAATAAAAATAACTGATGGCTTGATTCGGGTCTTTCGATGCAAATGCAGGTCGTTATGTCCTTGTTGAGTTGCTTGTGTCCAAATAGGACATGGTATTGGGTGTTGTTAAGGTAAAGAATGGGGAAGTGTTTGCTGGCTTGAATATGATGATCAATGAGTTTGAATAGGGGCCAGGTTTTTGAACCAGAAAGGTCTATTTGATTCGTTGAAATCTGTTCTGGGGCAAGATATGTTTGGCTCATTACTATTAGGTCTCCTTTGATCTAATAGTGTAGACTATTTTTGAGTTGAAAGAAAGAGGACCTTGATTTTGTTGTTCTTAAAGTTTATATCTGTTTTTTAATATGCAACTTAGGGGCTTTTCTAAGCCCCTAAGTGAGATATGATTTGATTTTACGTTGACTTGAAGTATTACTTTAGGCCGTGATTTGGTTAAGGTTTCCGTTAGTTGCTTCAATTTTTTCTTGAACACTAGCTAATTTATCAGCATCACTTATCATAGCTGGATTAGTAAGCATTCCATTAACTAAATTGAGACCATGTTTAACTTCTTTTGCTGCGTCTGAAGTTGCTTTGATTTTATCGACTAGACTATTAAGTTGATCAGATAATTCTGTTGTTTGTGGATATGACTCTAAGCTGTCTATTTTTCTTAAAAGCGCAATTTTTGTTGCCTCTAAAGAGTCTGGTGTAGCCGTTTCAAAATCATTTACCAGTTTTACGTCTTTGTTTAAGAAAAGTTCAAGTAATGCGCTTTTTTGTTTATCAGGAGTAACAGCTTCGCCTTCACCTTGGCCTCCGTCTTCGTCTCTGCCTGCTGCTGCTTGCGGTATCTCTTTTAAAGTGTCATTAATGATATCATCTGTGCTTTTTTCATTAATCTCTCTTGTATTAGTACTTGTTTCTTGAATTACATTAAGAACGGTTTTAACATCATTTATTTTTTGAAGTAAATCACCTGCTCCTGCTGATTGGGTGTTAAGTGCTGTTTTTTCCTCGTCTGTAATTTTTCTAATTGCGAGTGGTTCTTGACTACCGCTTGCTTCACTACGACCTCTTTTTTGTCCTTGTGCTGGTACGGCTGGTGCTGCTGCTGAAATTGCTGCTCCTGCAGCTGTGCCTGCTCCTGCAGCTGTGCCTGCTCCTGCAGCTGCGGCTGCGCCTTGTACTGATGGTATATGTCCTGCTCCGTCCATAGTGTTTCCTCCAAAATATTATGATCTATTTAATTTAGACCTGTTTTTTTTTCAATATTATATCTTTTTTATCAGGTTTTGTAAATACAGCTTTTTTTATTCTTTCATTAATTTTCTGTTTGCATTGAATTATTTTTCTTGTTAAATGTCTTTTTTTGTATCCATCGGAAAAGTAGTTGTGGCTTAATCTTTCTTGTTCACTTATCTCAATTCATATAGAATAGTTGAATGTAATAATGTTGTAGATATCATAAGGGAGACTGCTTTATGCAAATTAATGCGACTCAAATTCGAGAGGGACAGGTGTTGGTTATTGAGGGTGAGTTATATCGGGTGTTGTGGAAAATGCATCGGACCCCTGGTAAAGGGAATGCATGTATGCAAACTAAGTTAAAGCATGTGATTAATGGCCGTAATTTAGAGAAACGATTTTTATCTAGTGAGCGAGTTGAAAGGGCCAGTTTGGATACCCGTTCTGCTCAGTACTTATATCCGGATGCGTCTTCTTTTGTTTTTATGGATCAAGAGACCTTTGAACAATTTAACTTAGAACAAGACGCATTAGGTGAACGTGGGGCGTTTATTAAGGAAGGCGAGATTTATTCGGTGCTTTTTCATGAACAGTTACCTCTAGATTTAGAACTTCCGACGAGTATGGTCTTTGAGGTGACTAGTGCGCCGCCTGAGGTGCGAAAAGCCACGGCATCGGCGTCGTTAAGACCGGTGACGATTTCTAATGGGATGGTGATTCAAGCGCCTGCCTTTATTAAAACCGGAGATAATATTAAAATTAATACAGATGATCGAACGTATGTGGAGCGGGTTAAAGAATGACTCAAAAAAAAGCGGATAAAAATGATGACTCTGTCAGTGTTGAATTATCGATTGATGCAGAGACGGCTAACGGGGTGTATTCCAATTTAGCGGTGTCTAATGTGAATACGGATGAATGGGTGATGGATTTTATTTTTCTTCAACCTAAGTCACGCAAAGGAAGTGTTCGCTCAAGAGTAATTATGTCGGTGAAAAATGCCAAGCGTTTGTCCGATATGTTGTCTAAACAGGTATCAGCCTATGAGGAGCAACATGGGGCCATTGATGATGATGGGGCTCAGCCCGGTTTGACACTTAGTTTTAATTAATGCTGCGCCCTGGATCGGATGCCTATTTTTTGCACTTGGCTTACGAGCAAGCTTGTATTGCACGAGATTTGGATGAAGTTCCAGTGGGAGCCGTGTTGGTGGATGATGAGGGTAAGGTGTTAGGTAAGGCTTATAATCAAATTGAATCTTGTCATGATGTGACCGGTCACGCAGAACTTTTGGTTCTTAGGAAGGTCATGGCCGATACTCAATCTCGACGCTTGTTAGGGTGTACCCTTTATTCCACACTAGAACCCTGTTTAATGTGTGCGGGTGCGATTATTCATTCTCGTGTTAAGCGTCTTGTTTATGGGGCTAAAGATCCCAAGACAGGTGCTGCAGGGTCGGTACTTAATGTTTTTGAGATCCCATTTAATCATCGTGTGCAGGTGGGGTTTCATTTTCAGGCGAATTGTGCACAAATATTAACCGATTTTTTTGTTCAGAAACGCGCTATTTCTCGACAAATAAAAAAAAAGATTGACGGTCTTTAGTAGATCTTTTATTTTGAGATATAAAAGTAATATAGACAAGGAGAACGTGTTGTTTAGAATTGGAAGATATGTAAATCAAATGAAGAGATCTAGTGACTCTTTGGAGAAAGTGAGTGCTTCTTTAGGCTCAAATCCCTTGAAACCGGTTGGTGTTTTAGCGGTGAGTGCGACAGCATCGATGTTGCTACTTGGGGAAATGTATAGATTGGACTCTATTCGGGCGTCTGAGTCTAAAAACTCTAATGAGTCTGATCCTTTTGCAGCGGTGAATCATTGGGTTCCTAGTTAAGGTTTTACCTTACTTTTAACTAAGTGGTTTTTGAGGGGCTTAATTTTAGGTTGACTTTCCTTAATTCTTCCTATATTTTTATTGACTTTAAATTGGTATTAAGGAGATAGTCGTGTTAGTAAGATCAGCAAGTTGTTTACCCGCTCGTAGATTTTCGAGAGAGTCTTTTCAGGCTCGATTATTTTTGGCTTCAAGAGCGTCTAGTCGTCAGCTTTCAACGAATAAACGCTCATTTCATCAATCAGATAAAGAGCGGGGTGGGACGCTTTATGCAGGGATAGGATTAGGTTTAGGCGCTGTGCTGGGCTTATGTGGGATTAAAGAATCGGAGTCTAATCAGCCTTTAATTACTGAAGAGCAGCTTTCAGCGCATCATTCTTTGGAGACAGGGGTTTGGATGGCTTATAAAGGAAAGGTTTATGATATGACTGAATTTATTCAAGAGGCTAGGCACCCCAATGATCTTGTTTTGTTGGCGTCTGGGGGGAGCCTGGATCCTTATTGGGATGGGTTGTACCAGCATCATCAAAAGAGTGTTCAGGTTGTTGAGTATTTGAGATCACATATGATAGGGGTTTTAAAGGGATATACACCGGAGAAAGTGGATAATCCTTATGAGGGGCAGTTGTTACCTCCATTAGACGGGTATGAAGTCTTTTCTAAAACACCTTTAACAGCTCAGACTGCATCTTTTCCTTATGAGTTTAGAACCCAGAATTCGTTTTGTCGAAAAAATCATCCTATTCAAGCGCCTTTAGACGTTTCACTAGGTATTATCAATGGACAAGGTGATCAATTGTCGGTATCCATGTCTGAATTAAAAGATGCATCAACGTTTTCGCAAGTGTCTCAGTTTATTACCTTCCCTTGTGGGGGCCAAAATCGTGAGTTTGGGGGGAAGCTGTGGACCAAAGCCATACGGAATAATGAATATAAGGGGGTTTTGTTGACCACACTGTTACAAGTGGAGTCACTAAAGGAACTTCCTCAAGATGCTTATTTAGTCTCTTTGTCTCACAATGGGGCTTTTTGTGGGTGTGTTCCCTTATCTGCATGCCAGGACCAAACCATGGTCGCTCATACGATGGATTCTCAGCCATTAGAGGTGCAAAATGGGGGGCCTTTACGGTTGTTAATTCCGGGTCTTTATGGCTTCAATCAAATTCAAGAAGTGGCTAGTGTTCAGGTAATGACGGCTCAAGAAGTAGCGTCATCAGGTGGGCCCTTGTCTTTGTGTATGTCTGTAGGTGCCTATCGAGATGCATTGCCTGACCCAACCCCTTTGTATCAAGTGAAGGTATCAAGTGGGTTTTTCGATCTAGAGGATAATGATCATGCGATTAAAGTTCCTTTTTATGCCTTTGCAGGCACGTCATTAATTCAACAGGTGGAATTAACGTGTTTGGATGCTGATGGTAATGAGGTGACAGCCATGACTCGGCTCATGGAGCGTTGTGATTTTTCAACGCCACGGCCGGAACAGGCCTCTAATAAAGCGACGCATTGGGAAGTGGGGCATTTTATATTAAGTAAAAATGATTTGCGTCGTTATGGGATCCAAACCCTTCAATTGATTGCCACCGATGAGCATTCACGAACGCAAGTTTATGTTTCTAATCCTGATAAGAACCCTCGAGATGTGGGAAATAATCGGCCTCAACGTGTTGAAATCTCGGGTCGCTTGGATGGGGAGTGCCAGTTGCAGCGACGTCTTAAAGAGTCCCTTAATCGTGCTTAAAAATATTGACAATTTGACCGAGTAGTGACTATAGTGGGCGGCATGAATGAAGGCCTTCGTGTTGCGTTTTATACCCAAGGGTGTCGTTTGAATCAATCTGAAACGGCGGCATTAACCCAGTCTTTTGATGCCAATGGATATGAGATTTGTTCCTACAAATCAGATCCGGATATTACGGTGGTTAATACTTGTACGGTGACGGAGAATGGGGATAAAGATACAATTAAATTGTTAAGTCAAATTCGCCGTATTCGACCGGATACCAAAGTGGCTTTAATTGGGTGTCAGTCTCAAGTGTTACGTCAAAAGTTAATGACGTTGCCTAATGTTCAATGGGTAGTGGGAAATCAAGAAAAAATGGGACTGGCTTCATTGATCTCAGAAACGATTTCCCAAGATACTCCGTCTTTTCATGTGAGTAAAATCAAACGAGTGCCTTTTTCATTGTCTGTACCGGCTATTGATCGAAGGCATACAAGGGCTAATCTTAAAATTCAAGATGGTTGTGATAATTATTGTAGCTTTTGTGTGATTCCTTTAGCGCGAGGGCCGGCCAGGAGCCGGGTCTTTGATAACTTGGTTTCAGAAGCCAAGGTCTTGGTGGAATCCGGTCATCGTGAGATTGTTTTAACAGGTATTAATATTGGCACGTATGAAAATGAAGGAAAGACACTGGTGGATGTGTTAACGGCCCTTCAGGGGATTACAGGCTTAGACCGTGTTCGAATTTCGTCCATTGAACCAACGACCATTCCTTCTCAGGTGTTGGCCATGATGAAATCGGGCTCACAGTTATGTCATTATTTGCATGTGCCGATCCAAAGTGCTTCAGATCATGTATTAGGCTTGATGAGTCGTAATTATCAAGTCTCTGATTTTGTGAGCTTTTTTCAACAGGCGGCCACCGAAGTACCAGATGTTTGTATTGGGACGGATGTGATTGTCGGGTTTCCAGGTGAAACGAAGGCTGATTTTGATTTAACGGTGGCAAATTTAATGACCTTGCCGATTCATTATGCCCATGTGTTCAGTTATTCGGAACGTCAGTATGTTCGTAGTCGTAAGTATCCCGATCAGGTGGCGCCAGAGGTTATTAAAGAGCGGAGTCGGATTTTACGAGGGATTAGTCAACAGAAAAAGCAGGCATTTATGGCTCGTTTTGAGGGGGCGTGTGTGCCGGTGTTATTTGAACAATTTAAAAAGGGTGAATGGCATGGGCTAACTCAACATTATATTCGGGTTCGTGTTAAAAGTGAGCATGACTTGGAAAATCAGATCATCCCTGTTACATTAAATCAGGTTGATGGCCAATCCATGAAAGGACAAGTATGAGTCAAGCACCTCAGGTTTTTATTGAGACATATGGATGTCAGATGAATGTTTATGACACGCAACTGATTGAGTCCATATTAAAATCCAATCAATTTGAGTTAACTACGGATGAAAATAGCGCTGATGTGGTCATGTTAAATACATGCTCAGTAAGAGAGAATGCCAACCGAAAGATTTATCAACGGGTTCAGGGCCTTCGTGCCCATCAGACGCGTCGTCCTTTAATTGGGGTTCTGGGGTGTATGGCCACTAATTTTCGAAAAAAACTTTTGGATGATGATCGCTTAGATATTGACTTTATTGCTGGACCGGATAGCTATAAGCAATTACCTCAATTAATTCAACAAGCGGGTAAGGGAAAGCAGGTCTTTCATGTGACTTTGTCTGAATTTGAAACCTATTCGGATGTATATCCGACGCGAGATACTGGTGCAAATGCTTGGATTGCGGTGATGCGTGGATGTAATAATTATTGTACTTTTTGTGTGGTGCCCTTTACTCGTGGCCGGGAACGGAGTCGTTCGGTAGGTAATGTGATTGAGGAAGTAGAACGCTTGGTATCGGAAGGAATTACTCAGGTTACATTATTGGGCCAAAATGTTAATTCCTATAAAGAAGGCGATCATGATTTTACAGATTTGATGGCAGCTGTGAGTGATGTAAAGGGCGTTAAACGGATTCGCTTTACCAGTCCTCACCCTAAGGATTTTCCAACCAAACTATTAACTTTAATGGCCCAACGGCCTAATATTTGTAATCAAATTCATTTGCCACTCCAGGCGGGCAATGACCGGGTATTAGAAAAGATGAATCGGACATATACCAAGCAAGAGTTTTTAGATTTAGCAAGTCATATTAGAGAGGTTATTCCTGATGTGGTGATGACTACAGATATTATCGTGGGCTTTCCAACAGAAAGCGACGATGAGTTTATGGATACTATGGACGTGGTTCAACAAGTGCAATTTGATTCGGCATTTACATTTAAATATTCAGAACGGCAATATACCTTGGCGAGTAAACGCTTTCCTGATTTGATTCCGGAAGCGATTAAAACAGAACGGATTGTCCGCTTGGTTGATGCTCAGCGTGCGATTTCATTATCTAAAAATATCGCGCATGTGGGCGAGGTTCAAAAGGTGATGATTGAGCGCACAAAAACTAAGAAAAGCGATGACGAATATCTGGCGCGAAATGAGGGGAATAAGATGGTGATTATTCCGTCTGGGACCGGTCAAGTGGGGGATTACTTAGATGTAAATATTGTAGAGGCGACATCTAGTGTATTAAAAGGGGTCGTGGTTTAATCAGGAGCGATTGTATGGATGGGCTTGTCTTGGCGAGCGTATACCCCTGTGATATAATTTTATTTTGTAATTGACTACGGTTTCGTGAGGGAAGATAACGATGCTTGATGCTGCTCAAATTAAAGTGATCTTAACCCAGGTGATGGACCCTGATTTAGATAAAGATATTGTTTCTTTAGGATATGTTAAGGATATTTTAGTGGATAAGTCAGGTATTGTGACCTTGAAAATCAAGCTGAAAGATCCTCAATCGCCTCATAGAGAAGATATTTATCAACAGGTTAAGCAACGGGTTAGTTCTCTTAAAGGGGTGTCTAATGTTCAAATTTTAGCCCCGGTTACGCCTAAAGTAACAGTTTCTAATGAGTCGGCCCCCTTGGATGTTTTGGCCCAGGTTTCAACGGTGTTGATGGTGTCTAGTTGTAAAGGAGGGGTTGGTAAATCTAGTATGGCGGTTAATATTGCTTCGGCCCTTTCGAAGCAAGGTAATAAAGTTGGGATTTTTGATGCCGATGTGTATGGGCCTAGTTTGCCGACTATGATGGCGGTAGATTCAGATCTTAAAATGCAAGGAGATTTGATTATTCCCTTTGAGTATGAAGGGATTAAGTTGATGTCCTTTGGATATGTGAATTCGGATGATCCTGAGTCTGGGCCTGCTATTTTAAGGGGACCTATGGTGGCTCAGGTGATTCAACAGCTTTTGTTGGGGACCTTATGGGGAGAGTTGGATTATTTGGTCATTGATATGCCGCCTGGAACAGGGGATATTCAATTAAGTTTGGCGCAACTTACACAAATTACGGCGGCCGTGATGGTGACGACCCCTCAGTATTTAAGTTTAATTGATGTGGTTAAAGGGATAGAAATGTTTGATCGGGTGAATATCCCTACAATTGGGGTGGTGGAAAATATGAGTTATTTGGAACTGCCAGAAAATCAGAAAAGCTTTCCTTTTGGACGGGGCGCATTGACTCGATTAATTCGGGAGTTTGGATTTAAAACGACCTTAAAGTTTCCTATTCATCCGACGGTATCTGCGGCGGGTGATGAAGGGGAGCCATGGATGTTTCGTTCTGATACGGGACCATTACAGACATTGATGATGGATTTTGTGAACCAGTTATGTGGGGAACTTGAGCGAGTTAGGTTGGGTCAGCTTAAATTGCCAAAGGTGAGTTATGAGCCTGATCAGGGGATCTTGATATTTCCTGAAGATGAACCTTCTTTTTCTGTAGATCCTAAACAACTTCGATTGGCATGTCAGAGCGCGTTAAATCGGGATGAATTTACGGGTGAGTTGCGACAGGCGCCTGATGATATTCCAGATACCATTCGTCCTTTGAGTATGAATCCGGTTGGCAATTATGCATTGGGTATTCAGTGGTCAGATGGGCATTCATCGTTGTTTCCGTACCAGCAATTATTGGAGATGGCATCGCAATGAGCTTTTTCTCATTGTTACCTCTTTTGACTTTTTTAGGTGGCTTGGGAATGTTTGTTTATATATTATCTGTGAATCAGCGGACGCCAATTCGCTTTTATTTTGGGGTGTTGGTGTTTTTGATTGCGGGGTATTCTTTTTGTGATTTTTTACAGTTTATTCCCATTTTAAATGCACGCCTACTATATGGGCTTCAGGTGAGTTTTTTGATGCCGCTTGGTGCGGTTGTTTTAATGTTGGGTTTATTGCTCACTAAACATCATCGTTGGGCTGTTTTTTTTAAAAAAGGAGACTACTTGATACTTGTTGTCAGTGTAATGATGGGTGGCGTGGCATATGTGATGGGTGTTGTTGAGAATGGATACTATTCTCTTTTGTATTTGGGGGTGTTGGGTGTGTTTCTTTTCTTGCCTGTTTTGGTAACAATTGGCTTGTTATATCAATTTCTTCGTTGGACTCAGCCGTCTCAGCGACGACGTCAGTGTGTGTGGTTCTTATGGGGCGTTTTGATGTCTTTTTCATTGGTTGTCTTAACTCATTTATTGGCAGAGTTTGTCTTTTTATATGCGCACTTAAATTTTATAGCTTGTGTTTGGATGTTAGGGGGGCTATCGATGTTGTTTATGGTGATTCGCGATTATTCATTGATGAGCGCTCATATTTCAGATACGGTTGGGTTTTTATTTAGAAATTTAAATGATGGAATATTAGTTATGGATAATGAGGGGCAAATTAGGCATATAAATGTGGCGGGTCGGCAAATTTTGGATCGGTCTTATGCGGATTTATTGGGGGCTTATATTGATACTATTTTAGATGGCGATCAATATCAATTGGACCGTTTATACTTGAATGATCAACTGAAGGTGAACGCGTCTCAAGGAAAACAGACACTGTTGGTTTCTCAGAGATCCATTTCTAATTGGCAGTCTGAGATGGGTAAAGTTATGATGTTATCTAAGGTGAATACGGCGTGTGTTGAACAGGAGGTATCGAATGTGGGGTAATTTACTTTCGTTTACTTTCTTTTTATTGATGTTTGTGATGAGTGTACATATATATACGATTAATCGGGGCATCTTTTTATGGTTTAATCGGTCATTAATGGTGTTGACAGGGGTGTTGTTTTGTCAATTTATTCTTTTGAGTTTTCCTGTGACCCAATTTCACTTTATTCGGGTTCAACTTTTTTTATGCTTGGTGTTTTCTGTCCTTTTTCTGACGTTTATATATCAATTTTGTGATTGTGAGTTTGATCGAGGCTTTTGGGGTGTTTTGGGGGTGTCTGTCGTCGGAGGCTTTCTTTGTTTGGGGACTAATATGGTGGTGAGTCAGGTCCTTATTTTGACCGATTCATTGGTTTTGATAACAGGGGTTTTTATGTCAATAATTCTGATTCTTGGGTTTGTATTACCCTTTTTGCTTGCCATTGGGGTAGTATGGCATCTTTCTCGTCGTACTGAGCGGGCATTGGTTAAATCTAAATTGCATATTATTTTAATAGCGGTCTTGATTCCTATGGCTTTTATATGGGCATCTTTGGGGGTATTTTTAGTTTCGGGTGATTATTTTTATTTTCAATTAGTGCCTCTTTTTTTGGCGATTAAAATGGCGGGTGTTTTTTGGGGGTTAAAACGCTTTTCAAAATTGAGTTTACCTATGGACTATTCCGCTGCTTATTTATTTAACCATACTCAAGATGGGGTGGTCTTAATTAACCATGATGGAGAAGTGATTATGGCCAATCCTAAAGCGCATGAGAGCTTGGCTTTAACAGAAATGGATTATGGTCGGTCGATTAAAACGTTTATTCGGGATTCTCAGTATTCTTATCAAAAACTATATCGGAAAACTGTTTTTAAATTTGCACAGGTATCAGGTGGATATAAGCAGATTCAACTTGATCAAGCACCTGTCAAAAAAGGGGATCTTGAGTTGGGTAAAATTCTTATTTTTTGTGTGATATAGGGCGTTGAAGCGGGTCTTGAGTAGCGCTCATGGTTAATTTTACTTGAATTTGCTATAATATAGTCTTTATGGAGGCCTTGTATTTAGGCTCTTATATTATATTTTGGATGAAAGTGGCTATGTTATCTCATACTCAAGAACAGTTCTCTCGTGACCTTCAAGATCATGATCTTGTATGTCTACATGAAAAAATAGTGTTTGATGCTCAAACACCGATTTCGACGCTATATCGATTTATTGATGAGTCCAATTATGTGTTATTGGAAAGTATTTCTGAGCAATTTACTCATGATCGCTTTTCTTATTTAGGGTTAACTCCTTATAAAGTGTTTCGCTTTTCAGATGAGTCTGTTCGTGTCTCTCAGCCTGGATATGAAGATGAACGAATATCCGTTGATAATATTTATACTTATATCCAATCTATTTTGGATCAATATTCTCGTATCAATGATCAGATGCCGGATTATGCGACTGGTTTAATGGGGTACTTATCTTATGAGTGTATGACCCACTTGGAGTCGGTTTCGGTTCCTCAGACCCGGGCTTTAGGGACGGACTTTGCAACCTTGATGATTCCGAAAGAAATGTTGATTTTTGATAATTTATATCATACATTGACCATTGTTCGAACCGTATTTTCTGAAGAGCAGGCATCTAGTGATGTGGCAACATTATGGTCAGATAACTTAACTGCGTTTCAGGTATTGAAAGATAAGGTTCAATCAGTGTTGACTCAGAGTATTCCTGTTTTGCCGGCTTTGCATTCAGATTATGAGTCTTTAAGTTATGATACGTCTATCAGTGAGGCCGATTTTTTGTCAGCGGTTGAGACTTGTAAATCTTATATTAAGGCCGGGGATATTTTTCAAATTCAGGTGTCTCGTCGGGCCTCATTGAAGTTAGAGGTCTCTCCAATGATGGTATATCGTCATTTGAGAAATTATAACCCTTCTCCTTATTTATATCACTTAAAGTTTGATGAGGAGCATTTAATTGGGGCCTCACCTGAAATTTTAGTCGGGGTTAAGGGGCGAGAGATGACCATTCGGCCGTTGGCGGGGACTCGAAAACGTTATTCAAGTGACCGAAATGAAGCAGAAATTATTGAAGAGTTATGTTCAGATGATAAAGAAAAAGCCGAACATATTATGTTAGTTGATTTGGCCCGGCATGATATTGGCCGTGCTTGTGAGATTGGCTCTGTTCATGTTCATTCATTAATGGATATTGAAAAGTATACCCATGTGATTCATATGGTTTCGGATGTAAAAGGACAACTTCGGCCGGAATGTGGGGCGGTAGATGCACTTAAATATGGCTTTCCTGCGGGTACGGTGACAGGGACTCCTAAAATTAGGGCCATGGAAATTATCTCTGATTTAGAGTCCGTTCAGCGTGAATTTTATTCGGGTGGCGTGGTGTTCTTTGACTTTAAAGGGGATTTGAAGTCAGCCTTGGCCATTCGAAGTTTATGGATTAAGGATGGAGTGGCCCATACGCAAGCGGCAGCTGGGGTCGTGGCGGATTCGGTCCCTGAATTAGAATATAAAGAGACTTCTCATAAAATGAGGGCATGTTTGATGGCCATGAATCAAAAAAGTCAGGAGGGGTCAACATGATTTTAATGATCGATAATTACGACTCTTTTACTTATAATTTGGTTGATTATATTGGGAAGCAGTGTGAGGCAGAGATTAACGTGTATCGTCATGATGAGATTGATATTGATCAGATTCGGGCATTATCGCCACAAGCGATTGTGATTTCACCAGGCCCCAAACGACCTGAAGATGCGGGGGTCTCTAATGATGTTATTCGTGAGTTTGGTAAACAGATACCAATGTTGGGGGTTTGTTTGGGACATCAGTGTATTGCGCAGGTTTTTGGGGGAGAGATTGTGTCTGCAAAGACATTAATGCACGGTAAAACGAGTATGGTTAGCTATGAAACCCATCCGTTATTTGATGAATTGGATAATCCTTTTGTGGCCACTCGGTATCATTCTTTATCGGTGGCTAAGGACTCGTTTCCGAAGTCTTTAGAGATTCTGGCAGTCTCTGACGATGATCAGGAAATTATGGCCCTTTGTCATCGTGAGTATCCGATTTATGGCGTGCAATTTCACCCGGAATCCATTTGTACAGACCAGGGCTTGGTATTATTGAGGAATTTTTTACGCCTATCAGGATTGCTTTAGGGCTTATTTGGACTTACTCGAGATACTCGACTTGGCCATATTACCTAAAGGAATCGACTTGGCTTGAAATTCCTTGCTTGATGATTTGATATCACTTAAGATGTTACTTAGCACGCTTTTTTCAGCCAAAGCTGTTTTGAACATGCCTTTAATGATATTAAATCGAGTTGGACTTTCTTGTGCGCTCATATTGCGATCCTCCTTATGGTATAAGGATCGGGTGGTTCAGGGGTAAACTTGTATTGAAAATTATTGATATAATAATGTGTTATTTTGTGGGTAGTGCTGTTTTTTTATGGCTTTAAAATGGCTTGGGACTTTGCAAGGTACTCTATCATTTTATCTATTTGGCCTTGTTTTTCAAAAACAGCGGCCATATTATTGTAGGTAATCCCTACTTGGTGATGGGTAGGACCAAATGTTCTTAGTCTAATTGTTAGGGCTTTGTTATGCCAGACTAATGCGTTCTTAAAGTCCCCTAATTTTTGATGAATATTGCCTAAATTGTTGTAAGTTATACTTTTATCGGGGTGTTCGTCATCCAGACTTTCTTGGGCTTTTAGTGTTTTATTTAAATAGCTTAATGCTTCTAAAAAGCGGTTTTGTTTTTCAAGTAGTGCTGCTATATTAAGGTAAGGGTTTGCAAGGCTTAATTGTGTTTCTGATTCATTACCTATAGATTTACTTATGTGTATGGCTTCCTGGTAGTGTTGTAGAGCGAGTTCATCATTGTTCATTAATTGATGGCAGTTTCCGATGTTATTGATTATAGTCTGGATTGTGGGGTGGGTGTTGCCTAATAAGGTGCGATTAATTTTTAGTGCTCTTTTG